>JAAZMQ010000379.1 GCA_012798745.1 Bacteroidales bacterium | reverse complement strand
TCCTCCTTTACAAAAAAGCTACTAATAAACAAAAGCTATTAGTAGCGAATTTAAGCCTTTGTTTATGACTTGTCTATATTTTCTTTTTCTAATTTTAGTCTTTCTTCACGCTTTCGTGCTTTTGCTGCTCTCATAAGTTCAGCTTGTTTTCGTTGCCTTTCTAATTTTGTTAATAACTCATTCTCAGGCTCGTCTAAGATTATGTTATTTTTTATATTAGTGATTAGTTCGCTTTGCAGCTCTCCTAACATTTGCCATACTGTCTTTAATAGTATCTGCGCTCTATATTTTGTTTGACACAGTGCGGTATTAGAAACAAGCTCTAGATTCTCCTCTATAAACCACTTAGGAATATTTTTTACTTGATTGTTTAAGTAATGTTTTCTTAATTTATTTAGTAAAGGGTTCTTTACTTGTGGTTGTAGAAAATATTGTTTTAATGTTGTAGTAATATGTAGTATGTTAGTGTCGCTATTATTCAGTAAAGCTCTAACATGTTCTTTTGTTATAGTTTTTCTCATGATGACATCAACGCCACTTCTTTGTTTTTGAATTTAATTTTTATATCCTCCATAAGTTTACTAGCTTCATCTAAAGGTAATCTTAAGTCTTTTAGAGCATCTAAATAATACTCTTTAATTTTTGTTAAAATTCTTAAGTTATTCCCGTTCTTTTTTAAAATATGGTATAAAATCAAACGTGCCATAATATGTATAGTCCAGTTAGTATCATACCAAAAGTAATCTGCTTGAACTCCAAACTTTCTCCTAGCCTCATTATAAGTTTTAACAAATACTTCATGATAGTAAGGTATATCTGGGTCATCAAATGTCCCTACATATTCTACTAAGTCTAATATCCCCTCCTCTTGGTAAGGGTTTTTAAGAAAGAACAACCCTTTCTCCCTTTGTATAAAAGACCTAAGTCTAAATACTAATTTAAGCTTCTGTGTCTCTTCTTTTGTGTACCGACTTTTACTCATATAACTTCTCCTTATCTAATAACTTTTATTGTTCCTTTGTTCTTTAACTCTTCTTCTAACTCTACTAATTTAGTATTAGCTTCATTTAATAATGTTTCTGCATTTGTTTTGGTAGGGTTTGAATCTACCATATACTTTCCTCTTGTTTGAGCTAATTGCCTTTTTGATAAAGCAATAGTGTACTCTAAAGCCCACCTTAACCAATCACCGTCTGTTATCTTATCTATCTTTAAGGTTTCAGGGATATATGCCACAGTTATCTTAGAGTAGAAGTTATCTACATAAAGTTTATCTCCTACTAACTTAGCTCCTCTTCCTAAAATAGATTCTAGTAAAGACATTTTTTGAACTATACCTGCGTAAGCATTTATCTGTGTGTCTAGTCTTTGTCCTACTCCCATATATAACATACCTAGACCTAACAAGGTTGCCTCTGTTTTAAGTATAGTGTCTGCTGGATAGACTGCAGTTATAGTTGATACGCCGTCTGCGTCTACTTCTTCTAAAGGTATATATCCTCCAGAAGATGATGTGGAGGTTACATCTATTGTTTTATATGTAGGTACTGAATAGTATGAAGACATCACTAATAAAGCTCTTTTTATGTTTCTTTTAATATTGTCGTCATCTAATTCTAAGTTTACAATACCTAAACCTAAATCATCTTTGACATATTCAATAACATCTTGTTCGGTTATCATTACATTACCCCCATTACTATATTATATACATATTAAATGTTTTAATAGTATTTGTTATTAAGCATCACGTGTTCTGGTAAAAGTGATAATAAATTACCTTGGCTATCTACTTTTATTGTTAGGATTAAGTAACCTAAATCAGAACGGAGATTTTTTGCGTTCATCCACGGTGATTGTAATTGAAACGATGGCACGAAGAAAGCATCTACGCCTCTGTGATAGATGTGTGCATTTTTATGGTAGTGGTGAATTGTTTGAATTCTACAAAGTTTATGGTCTGCTCTCTCTATATAATTATATAGTTTTGTGAAGGGATTAGAACTTACCCCATCGTTAGGATGGACTATACCTAAGTCTATTTTAGGTGTCAGCCATACTCTAGCAAATTCATCTCCTAAAAACACCATATCATCTCTTTGGGCTACAATTGACTTAATCATGTGTGCCATACTGTCTTCCATAAAAAATAAATCGTGGTTCCCTGATATAATGTGTGTAGTAATACCGTCTCGTTGAGGATAGTTTTTAACAGTATACTCTAATTGGTCTGTAAAGCCTATTGCTTTATTACCTATAAATGTATGCACTCTATTTTGTTTAAAGCCTTCTACTAAATCTCCACCGTGATAAACATCTGTTATACCTTCAGCTGCAAAGTGGTCATAAGCTAATTCTAACTCATCCTCTAAACAGTATTTAGAACCGAAGTGTGTATCTCCTATAATAGCAATTTTAATAGTCTTTGCTTTTCCATCCCATGGCCTAACAAAGTCTTGGGCTTTCTCTTTTGCCTTCTTAAAATGTTTTATATATGTTTTACCGGCTTCTTGCCACATTTTTATTCCCGTGTGGCCTTTTAACTGAAGCTTTGCCACAGCAAGCATTATATCGTCCTCTGTGGCCATTAAGTAGTGTGCTATGGCAGATAACTCTACTTTTCTATTCAAACGCTTTAGAAGTCGTTCTTCTAGTGTATCTAGGCCTTCTAGAGTATCTCTAAACAATGCTCTTTGAGGGACTACCTTATTTCTCCTATCAGCTGTCCTATATGACCATCTTATAGATTCTTTAGTTAAATACTTCTCTGGGAACTCCTCTTTGAGTTGGTTTAAGGCGTTTTGCCAAAATGCGTTAGGGTTTGCTTTTTTATATTTTTCTACAACTTCCACTAACCTTTTTATGTATGCTTCTGTTTTTTTCATTTTACCTTCCTTTATATAACTTGTGTTTTTTGAAAGTTTCAAGTAAGTCAAATTCTTTCAAACCTTCTATTATTGTTGTTATACTTTCTTTTACTTTTTCTTGTAACTCTTGTTCTGGTGGTCTTTTCACATGTAAGACTTTGACATCCTCTTTATTTTTAGCCTGTGCTACTAAATAATAGAAATCTTCTATTTCTGGAAATAAGTAGAAATAGTAGTAATGCTGTATGCTGTCTAAATAGTGCTTTGGGTTATAGTTAGACGTATGTTTTATATCATATATTATTTTTCTCTCTGTGTCAATTACATCAACTTTGCCAGATAGTCTTATGTAGAAGTCACCACAATCAATAATTTTACTTCCCCACTTCTGCTTTTCTAAGTCTTTTACTAGCTTAGATATTTTACCGTGCTTACCTGCAAAAACTTCCTCTTCATATTTAAAGCCTTGTTCAATAGCTTCGGTAGTTACAAACTTGCCTATGATATTATTCTTTAGACTTTCTAGGCTTTTCTCAGTTCTCATTCTTTTATGGAAGTCTAAGTTACTATATAATGAGGCTGATATGCTATACGTTTTCTTCTTTGTCTTCAACAATATTTGCCTCCTTCGTTAGTAATGGTTTATTAGTCATTACAACATTCATTTGTATTTTAGATATGATTTTCTCTAACTGCTCATCTAAGTCAAAGTTTAATTCTAGCTTTAATAGCTTCTGTATACTCTTTAGTATGTCAAACAATGCGTATATAGCTTCTACCCCTGCTAAGTCTGGACCAGCAGCTTTGACATTTTCAATATAGTTCTTGGTTGCTTGTATTAAAGCTAACTGTAGCTTAGCTATAGACTTATTAACTACAAATATATCTGCTAATATAATTGGCAAGATACTTAGTGCGTGCGTGATGTTTTGAGTATAGAGTGCATTTATAACAGCTACTATTTCTGTCTTAATGTCTAATAAAACTGCTTCTTTTGTGTTCTCTAATTTCTCATCCCACGTGTCTTTTGCTTCTGGTGGATAGAACTCTTTATACTTCTCTGGGATATTTTCCCAAGTAAGAAATGTAAACAATCTATATAGCCCTGTAACTAATAATTCATTATGTGCCCATTCTTTTGCAAGTCTTAAAATTGCTTTTTGTGTTCTCATATATTATCTACTCCCCTATACCTATAATAGTGCTTGTTTTTTATTTCTAGGTTTACCCTCGTGTTAACATATCTGTTAAGTTCTTAATTGCATTAGCAATATCGTTGTCTTTTGACTTTTTATTGTTGTTAAATTTAATGAAGTTAGCAAGCAAATCTTGCTGTGTTCCAGCCCCTTTACCAGTTTGCTTAACTAAGTTATATACAGTGCCGGCTACAGCATCCGATACGTCTTTACTTCCTTTTACTTCTCCCTTACCATTACGTGAGGGCATAGTCGCTGGGTGGTCTATCTTTTTAGCACCAGTATAAAAGATTAAGTTAAACAGTTCATCCTCATACTTATCGTATTGGTATGTTTTTATTCTTCCTTCATCATAGAGATTTGATAATGCGAAGTAAGGCTCTGCAGTTCTATCTACAGATAAGTTAGCTGTCTTAATTCCAAACTCTTCTAATTCTTGAAGTATTTGTGCTGACTGAAATTGGTCGGCTGTAACTAGTTCTATATTTATACCGCGCTCTCTCTTTAGATAGATTATGAAATCTCTAATTTTTGGTAGAGAAATCTTGTGTGGTTTTTTAGGTGGGTTAATTCTTAGCATAAAGTCTATAGTTACAATAGGCAATGTTGCTGTATACTCTGGCTCTTCTCCATACTTAATTTGATGCTCTGTTCTTTCTTTAGTGTATATAGGTTTCCAATCCGAGATATGCCCTAAAGCCATACCTACTGAGTCGCCCGTTAAGGCTAAGTCTAAGTGCATAACGTGTTTAGCTCGTGGATTGCTAAATTTAAAAGATGGGTCCATATAAAAGTTTAATGGCTGATAACCTTCTTCAAAAGAGTTAGTAGTATTAGATAATACAATCTCATCTTTAATGAAAGGGTGTCTTAGATTGCCTGATGTTGCTTTTTGGTAGGCTGCGTAGTTTCTAAAGAACTTACTAATAGAAGCTACAGAGTAACCAGCTAAACTTTGTAAACCTTCTGTAATGTTTAGGTCAAAGACTGTTTTATGTTCTTGTGGAACTTTTATGATAAATTGTTTCACATCAGTAGGTAGAATATCATATACATCCTCTATAGGGGTGTCATATATAGGCTCTTTATTAAATGCTTTGAGAACTATCTCTAAGTCTTCTAAGGTATTAATAACAAAAGGTTCTAAGTTATTACCTCCAGCATATACTAAAAATCTTTTATCTCCATACTCTTGAGGTTTTACATCCCAAATTGCTGGGGAGAATATTTTAGTTGCTGGGTCATTCTGCGATTTCTTAATTATCTCTTCTGTGAAGGAGCCGACGTGTGTTGTTGATGATACTAGGATTGCTAAAGAGTAGTTTACTCCATTTACAATGAAACGAGTTTGTGAACGAGTTATCATTTGTGTATATAAGGTTAATACTTTTTTATTAACATTGTATTCATTATCTCTAGTTCCTGCCATCTCTCTAAAGTTAGCTTCATCTAAGATTGCTCCTATCATATCTAACCCAATAAAGTGATTGTGGTTAGAACCTACTGTTACGAATAGTCTTTCATTAGGCCATACTAACATAGAGTCTAGCCCTTGCTTTCTTTGGAAGTGTTCTTTGAAGTAAGGTATATCGTCTACCCATTCTATCATTTTTGCAAAACCAGACATCATAGCTTGGTCTTTTGTTACTGATAAATACGCAAAGGCTATTCTAGAGATTGGGGCTAAGTTAAAAAGACTAGCTACATTTTCATAACAAGATAGTTCATATATTACTCTTAAGATGATTAAGACTGCTGTTGTTGTTTTACCAACACCCATAGCTCCTGTTAATATAACTTGATTTATTCTAGTAGGTGATTCGAAGATTTCAATTATGGCATCTTTCCAATAGTCATACAATATGTTAACACTACTTCCTACATAGTAGTAGTCATTAAGCCACTGCCTAATAGGTACGATAGGACGAATAAGTTTAGCTTTTACTTTACTTCTAGCTTTAAGTTGTAGAAATACACTTCTAATTCGCTCTATTTCGTCTTTACTGTATATATCTTGTAAACTATTCAGTAATTCTTCTACTGACTCCTCTGGGGGTCTTTTAGAGTTATTAAATTGTGTTTTACTATATAAAGATGCCATAAAAGTTTCTCCTAGTTTATATTTTTAACATCATGTAAAGGGTTTTTTCATCATCTGCAAGAGTGAACCCGCTCTGTTTAGGTAATACTTTATTAGTGTGCCTCGCTTGCGCTAAGATGATTGTGTCTTTACCTGCTTCCTCCAAGTCTATATCAGTCGGAGGGTTATTTAACGTGTAATCATAATGAGTTTGGCTAGCTGTTATATTTGATAACAAAATAGTTGTTGTATTGTAGTATATAGGGCCGTCTGGTTCTGGTTGGTTTTCATAAGAAGCTACAACTTCAGGAGCTACATACAAGTGGTTAAATTTTTTATTTCCCATATCAGCAAAGGTTGAGGTGTAATAAGTCCTGCCTTTAAAAGTTACGATATCGTCTGTTAAGTTCTCCTCAGCAGCTACTAAAAGGTTTTCAGTTTTGTCAGTTTTAACTATATACTTTATCTCACTATTATTATATACATAATCTAAGTCATCCATAATAAAATTATTTGAGTCTGGAGAAGGTTTAACTTCTTTATCTTCTTTATCTTCGTACGATAAGATTACAAAGATGTTGTAACCATCATTTAATTTAGCTCCTATATCTTTTAAAATTTGTCTATTAAATTGTCTGTTTATATAAAGTCTGCTTTCTGCCATTATCTATTCTCCTTAAATTAAATTGCTGTGAAATGTGCTTATGTTAAGCAGGTGGCTTAACTACGAATGTTAATCTTTCTGGTTTGTTACTACTATTATTGAATCTATCTGCGTCTGCTTGTGTTCTTGCGTAACCTGTGGTTGCTTGAGAATTATAGAACATACCACTCACAGTAGTCACATTACTTGTATCAAAACTACTCAAATCTAATGTAGTTGCTTGTGAACCATAGAACATACCCTGCATATTCGTTACATTACTTGTATCAAAACTACGTAAATCAAGTGTAGTTGCTTGGGAACCATTGAACATACTGCGCATATTAGTCACATTACTTGTATCTAAATAATCTAATTCAAGGGATGAACTTGTATTGTTATTAAACATATTTTGACAACTTGTTAAGTAATCACCGTTTGTCGCTACTCCTATAACGTTTTGATTAACTATTTGATAGCCATCTGGCTTCTCTTTTGGCAGTATAATATAACTTTCAGTTCCTGTATAGTTTCCGTAT
>JAAZMQ010000344.1 GCA_012798745.1 Bacteroidales bacterium | reverse complement strand
CGGCATACGGCAACGAAAAAGATATTTTTCGATCTTGAATCGGCCATACCGAGTTTCATGACCCCTATCGGCGAAATGGGAATGTATTGGGGATTGAATTCGTCGGCAGTTTTTATCCGGTTTACCCATTCTACCAGCGATGCAGGGTCTACGGCGGCTTTTTCTTTTATCTCTGCAGGGATATGTTGCTGCAGCCATTCCCTGTAGGGGGTGATCAATTCGTTATCGATACGGGGATTCAGCACGTAACGATAAAAGATATCGGAATTTTCCGGAGTCACGTTATCGAGGTGATCTTTCAGCACCGAAGCAGGGGTGTCGCGAAGATCTTTTTCGGCAATCACCTCCAGAAGTTTCAAGGCTGTAGCCACATTGCCGTTTCTCGACGCATCGGTCAGAAATGTTTGAATTTCGCGCCAATTGCCGCGGCTTTTTGTCAGGAATTTTGCCGTCAAGGCGGTGTCGGCATCGATTTGTTTGGCAAAAGCTATGGCATCGTCGTGCGAAATAAAGGTAGCAACATAGGCATTGCGGATGGAATCTTCGCGGGCAAGGCGTTTGTTGTTGGCTTCGATTGCTTCTTGCGAAACCTTGTTTTCCGGTTTTACCTCCGGCGGGGGAACAATATCGAGCTCTTTCACAAATTCGTCTCCTTCCTTGAATTGCAAGGCAATTGTATAAAGGTTTTGTTTCCCTGCCGATACGATTTCTAATGCCATTTGCCCGTCTTTAGATGCCCAAACCGAAAAATCGCCCAAGCCGGTAGAAATGGATGCCTCGCCGTTTTTATCGGTTTGCGTGGAGAGAACCGGATAAAATTCGGCATAGTTGTAAATACCGAATTCCACGTGTGCATCGGCAACCGGCGTTCCAGCAGAATCCACCACCCGGATAGTGGTTTTGGCAGTATCGACATAGTTTGAAGTGACGTTTATTTCGGCAAACGCGTGGGTTTGTTGCATGATGTCTTCGGGTCCCGTGTATCGGCCGAATACTTTGGTATGTAGAAGAAGGGCGCGTTTCACCGGAGCGTCAAACCATCCCATATCAAGAACGGGCGCGGGTTCGCATGCTCCCAGATAATACCATTTGCCATCGGCCCACGCTTCTACCCAAGCATGATTGTTGTCGGTGTGCGCCCATCGGGGAGTGTAAACCTGGCGGGCAGGAATTCCTACAGCGCGGAGTGCAGCCACAGTAAACGTAGATTCTTCGCCACAACGGCCGTATGCCGTGCGTACCGTCGACAAAGGCGAACTTGTACGCGCATCGGTAGGCCGGTAAGTCACTTTTTCGTGACACCAATGGTTCACTTCCAGAATGGCATCATACATGGAAAGATTGCAGACTCGCTCTTTCAATTCCTTGTAAAAGACCGTACGCGACGAGTCCATGTTTTCGTTGTTCACCCGCATGGGCAGTACGAAATGGCGAAACACTTCCTCCGGGATATTTTTCCCCCAAGGCATTTCTTCCTGCACTTTGAACGATTGCCGAATATTATCGAGATAAAATTCCGGAGAATAGTCGGCAATGTCGCTCAAGGGTAGGTAAGCATAGAGAAACTTCAATGCCTCTTGTTCGCGAAGCGAATACTTTTTATCGGAGAAGTCGGGGAAAATGTCGGCGTTTCCAATGCTCTCCATTTTTTTGGAGAGGTCTTTTTCGACCCTTTGTCGATAACCGGCATCCGAAATAAAATGCGATTGTTGTTTGTTACAACCCGTTATTATAATAATAAGAAGAATAGTAATGGGTAATGTAAGTCTATTTTTTGTCATGATGTACGTTTTTTGTTGCTTTCTAAAGCACAAAATTACATGATAATTTTCAATTTATACACAGAATAATAAAAACCGAATCTCACTTTATTTCCTTTAACCCATTGTTTCATGTGAAAAAACATCAAAAACGGCAACACCAATACTAAGATTTCGTAATAATTTCACATTTCAATCGGTCAGAAAATTATTGGTTCTGTAATTATGATTACTTTTGACATCGATTTTAACGAATGGATAAGACCACTAGATATTATTTTTATGAAACGATTACTTTCCTTTTTGTTGTGTTGCTTCACAGCAGTTACCTTGTTTGCCCAGACTTCTGTTTCTTCTACTGAAGCGGTGAAAGACCAATTTACGGTGAAAGGGCAATTGGCCGGTCCTGCCGAAAACGATCCGCTCCCTTATGCTACGATATCCGTGGCAAGGGAAGGAGCTACCGATAAAGCCATAAAAAAATTGGCTGCCGACGAAAAGGGAAATTTTTCGGTTTCTCTGCCTGCGGGGAAATACGTGTTTACTTTTCAGTTTGTAGGGATGAATCCGTTGAAAAGAAATGTGGAGGTTTCCGCTCGATCGCAAACCGATTTAGGTAAGATTGTTCTTTCGGAAAGCTCTACTCAACTCGAAGAGGTTAGTGTTGTTGCTCAACGCCCTTTGGTGAAGGTAGAGATCGATAAACTCACTTATAGCGCCAAAGATGATCCTGAGGCATCGACATCGAGTGTTCTCGACTTGTTGCGAAAAGTACCGATGGTAACGGTCGACGGTGAAGATAATATTCAGTTAAAAGGTTCATCCAATTTTAAGATTTATCTGAACGGTAAACCATCGAACATGATAACGAATAATCCTTCGCAAGTGCTCAAGAGCATGCCTGCAAACAGTATAAAAGACATTGAAGTGATTACCGATCCGGGTGCAAAATACGATGCGGAAGGAATAGGAGGGATTATCAATATTATTACCGACAAGCGCGTGGATGACGGTTATTCCGGTTCGGTAGGAGCCAATGGCGATACTTATGGCGGATACGGCGGCAATACCTATTTGGCTTTAAAGTACGGGAAATTCGGATTTACCGGCAATGCCAGCTATTATCATCACAGCAGGCCGGAATCGGAATCGACCTACATGCGGGAAGATTTTGCGCCTAGTCCGGAGAATTTACTTACCCAGGACGGTACCGATAAAAGCAACGGTGGCGGCTTATTTTTCAGCAGTGCATTGAGTTACGAGCCCGATACGTTGAATTTGTTCAATTTGTCGGTATCGCGTTTCGGAGGAGATTTCTCTTCCACGGGTTTGCAAAATGCACTGTCAAAAGGGGCTCAAAATTACAGTTATCTTGCCCATTCTTTTTCCGAACAGGAATATGGAGGCACCGAATTGTCGGCCGATTATCAGCGGAATTTTAAAAAAGAAGGGGAGATGTTGACGCTTTCGTATCGTTTTCAACAAAACCCGAACGACGGCGAATACGAAAGTCGTTTTACGAATGTGACAGGGGATTATTTTTATCCTGAAGGCTATCGCCGTAAGAGCATAAACGATGCCGGAGGGAAGGAACATACCGGACAAATCGATTATGTGAATCCGCTTACGAATAAACATAACGTTGAGGCAGGGTTGAAATATATTCTCAGAAAAAATACGAGTGAGAGCGATAACACGTATTTTGATGTAACGGACAATACTTGGAAAGTGGATTTATCGCGTAAGAATGATCTCGACCATGATCAGAATATTGTTTCGGGGTATGCGGGTTACAGTTTTAAAACCGGAAAAATTGGCGTAAAGACGGGTTTGCGCGGAGAATATACCGATCAAAATATTCATTTCATGAGTGTAAACGATACTACCATCCAAACCCACTTTTTCGATTTGGTGCCGTCGTTCACCTTTTCCTATCAGCTCGGGATGACCCAAACCCTCAGGGTGGGGTATAACATGCGTATCTCGCGCCCGGGTATCTGGTACCTCAATCCTTATGTTAACGACCTCAATCCGACGAACATTAGCTACGGGAATCCCAAACTGGATGCGGAACAAAGTCATAATTTCAATATTAATTTTGGTTCCTTTTCTCAAAAAGTGAATCTCAACGCATCGCTCAGCTATTCTTTTACTAAAAATGCCATTGCATCTTATAGTTTCATAGAAGAGGGCATAACCCATAATACGTATGATAATATAGGAAAAAATCAGCATATTGGCTTGAACCTGTATAGCAGTTGGACGCCGTTACAGAAAATTCGTTTGTATGCCAATGCCAATGTCAGTTACACCGATATTCGGAGTAACAATGGCAATCAATTAAAAAATCACGGTTTTTCGGGGCAGGGGTTTGGTGGATTGATGTTGACTTTACCACAGGATTTCCGCTTGGGATTCAATGGAGGCATTTTTAGTGGAAGAGTTCAATTGCAAACCTCACAATCAGCAATGTATTTTTACTCGTTCAATGTGATGAAGAGTTTCCTTAATAAAAAACTCGACGTCAATCTTTCTGCAAGCAATCCTTTTGCCGAGTTTGTCGAATTTAATTCAAAAACCAAAGGCACGGGTTTTATGCAGGAAAGTACGTTTATGCAACCCATGCGTTCGCTTCGTTTGAGTGTAACGTATCGCTTTGGCGATTTGAAAACTTCCATCAAGAAAGTGCAACGTACCATCAGCAACGATGATTTGAAAGCCGGAGACAGTGGTTCTCAGTCTGCAACAGGTGGCAGTACAGGAACAACCGAAAGCGGAAATTGATGTCTGCACTTTTTTCTTGCAGAAAATTACGGTAAAAATGCGTATTTTTGTGAGAAAATTACTCCAAAGGCATCACAACATGCGGATAGACATCATTACGGTTTTGCCCGAAATTATCGATGGAGCATTGAATTGTTCCATCTTGAAACGTGCTCAGGATAAAGGGTTGGTTGAAATAGTCGTACACAATCTTCGCGACTATTCCACCGATAAGCATCGTCGCGTGGACGATTATCCCTTTGGCGGCGAGGCCGGGATGGTTTTGCAGATTGAGCCGATCGACCGAGCAATTTCGCATCTGAAGTCGCAGCGTCATTACGATGAAGTGATTTATACCTCTCCCGATGGCGAACCGTTTACCCAGCGGATAGCCAACGAATTGTCGTTGATGCAGAACATCATTATCCTTTGCGGTCATTACAAAGGTGTCGATTATCGGGTGCGCGAGCATTTGATAACGCGGGAACTTTCCATCGGCGATTTTGTTCTCACCGGCGGCGAATTGGTAGCGGCCATGATTGCCGATGCCGTTGTGCGGGTTATACCGGGTGTGCTGGGCGATGAACAATCGGCCTTGTCCGATTCGTTTCAGGATCATCTACTTGCTCCGCCGGTTTATACTCGTCCGGCAGAATATAAAGGATGGAAAGTACCCGACATACTTCTTTCGGGTCATGAAATGAAAATTTCCGAATGGCGCATGGAACAGGCTGTGGAGCGTACAAAGCGGTTGCGCCCCGATCTACCGGAAAAGGGAAACAATGCCGAAAATAAAAAATAGGGTGTGCAAAAAATCTAAATTCATCCTATTTCTCGACAAACTTCTGTATTTTTGCATTTCATTAAATAAACATACAAGATGAAGAGAGATTCGTTGGTTTTCGAGATTATCGAAAAAGAAAAACAGCGTCAGTTGAGAGGCATTGAACTGATTGCCTCCGAAAATTTTGTAAGCGACCAGGTGATGGAAGCGATGGGGTCGGTAATGACCAACAAATATGCCGAAGGTTATCCCGGCAAAAGATATTACGGCGGTTGTGAGTTTGTGGATATGACGGAGCAACTTGCCATTGACAGATTAAAAAAATTATTCGATGCCGAGTGGGTAAACGT
>JAAZMQ010000343.1 GCA_012798745.1 Bacteroidales bacterium | reverse complement strand
TGATGAACAATAAAGGATTATGGGCAGGTTTTAACGTGGAATTTCTTGAAGGCGACAACAACTGGCCTGTGGTCATGAAGGCATTGAAGGAAATAAATTATCGTGGAGGATGGTTGACGGCCGAAGTCGAGGGAGGCGACAGAAATCGTCTGAAGATGATATCGGAACAAATGGATAAAATTATTTCCTATATTTTTAAGTTGTAAACTGCATATGGTATTTATTAGTTATAAATTTTATTAATTGTTTATTTATTATGAATTTAAAATGTTTTGGGATTTACTTAATATTGGGAGTTTTTCTCGTTTATGATTTTTGCGGTGCAAAAGAGAAAAATTGTCTCTATGCAAACGATTTAGGTGTTCGAAAAATTAAAGATATAATTATCTATGAAGATATGCAATATTATTCCTCTTTCCCCTCGGTAATAAAAAACGCTGATGATGAAATCATCGTGGCTTTTCGTCGGGCTCCTGACCGACGGATATTCGGAGAGAAAGGGAATTCTCATGTTGACCCGAATAGCTATCTGGTTATGGTACGCTCCCACGATGGAGAAAAATGGACAAAAGAACCCGAATTAATTTATGCCCATCCTTTTGGAGGATCACAAGATCCTTGTTTACTTAAGCTTAAAGATGGTACAATTCTTTGTACAAGTTATGGATGGGCGTTCGTAAGGCCAGAGGGAGTAGCTAATCTTAAAAAACCAATTTCTATGAGTGGGAATGGCGTTATATTCCTTGGAGGATATTTGTTACGTTTTGTTAATAAAAGAAAGACGTGGGAAGGTCCGATTTATCCTCCTCATGTTGATTCCGAGATTTATCTTAGTGCATTGGGGAATCCTTTGCCTGCTTATAATCGTGGTGCATTATGTGAAGGCAAAAGCGGACGAATTTTCTGGGTTGTTGCAGTAAATGATTCCGTTCCCGTAAAAAAGACTTCCAATCATTTGCTTGTTTCGGACGACAAAGGGTTAACCTGGCAATATTCTGGTGTGGTAGCTACCGATGAAAAAGCTTCGTTTAACGAAACTTCCGTTTACGAAACCCCCAAAGGTGATTTGGTTGCTTTTATGAGAACGGCGAATATGGATGATCAAGCATGTATTGCGCGTTCCACAAATGGAGGTAAAACTTTTAAATGGGAGAAAATGGGTTTTCAGGGACATCCTTTACATGCACTCAGGCTTCCCGATAATCGGGTGTTACTGACTTATGGTTATCGTCATAAACCCTATGGTATTCGGGGTCGGTTGTTAAATCCGGAATGTACAGATTTTGCCACCTCTCCCGAGATCATTATACGGGATGATGGAGATAATGGGGATTTGGGATATCCATGGTCTGTTATGTTGGATAATAACCATGCATTAGTTGTTTATTATTTTAATAAAGATAATGGCACTCGGTATATCGCCGGAACAATATTGGAAATAGTGAATTAAATTAGAAAGGGATGGTATTGAATTTTGGAATGGAGGCCGGGATAATTTGGTTGAGAATAATTATTTCGAGCAGATTTATGATGTTGCGATGACAAATCATGGACCGGAGGCATGTTTGGTAAAAGATATCAATGAAGTTTCTCGGCTTTGGTATTAAAAGAAAAACGCTTAAAATCTGATTTTTAAGCGTTTTTCTGCGAGTGGTGCCACCGGGAATCGAACCAGGGACACAAGGATTTTCAGTCCTTTGCTCTACCGACTGAGCTATGGCACCTTTTTCAATTTAGCGAGTGCAAAGATAGGAGATTTTTTTACAATTTCAAAACTTGAATCATAAAAAGTAGAAAAAAATATGTCCCGTTTAAGCAAGAGGATCCCATCCTTGTGCTCTCAGCTGCATTTCTTGTCCATCGCGCGTGATGAGGTTGCATCCGTTTTCTTCCGGTGTGATGTGACCGATAAGATGAATGCCCGGTAAGGCGGAAACTTGGTCATGCAAACTTAAAGGTACGGTAAACAACAATTCGTAATCTTCGCCGCCATTCATGGCTGCGGTAATAACATTTATATTGAATGTTTCGGCCATCAAAGCGGTCTGATAATCAATAGGAATTCGTTCTTCGTAAATGGTGCAACCCGCTTTGCTTTGTTTGCAAATGTGCAACATATCGGAAGCCAAACCGTCTGAAATGTCGATCATGGCAGTGGGTTTGATATGGTTTTCCGCCAATAGTTTCACAATATCTTTTCGTGCTTCGGGTTTGAGTTGGCGCTCAAGCAGATATTCTTTTCCCGCAAAATCGGGTTGAAAATCAGGCTGGCCATCAAAGACGAGTTTCTCGCGTTCAAGAAGCTGCAATCCCATGTAAGCAGCACCAAGGTCGCCGGAAACAAAAATCAAATCGCTATTTTGTGCCCCGTTACGGTAAACAATTTGATTCTCTTCGGCATAGCCGATACAGGCAACGTTGATGGTTAAACCGGTAAGTGACGAAGATGTGTCGCCTCCCACAAGGTCAACGTCATAAATTTTGCAGGCCTGTTTCAATCCCTCATACAATGCCTCTAAATCTTCTACGCAAAAACGGTTCGAAATGCCCAGAGAAACAACAATTTGTTGCGGTGTGCCGTTCATGGCGTAAATGTCCGAAAAATTGACAACCGCCGCTTTGTATCCCAGATGTTTCAGCGGTACGTAGGTGAGATCGAAATGGACGCCTTCAAGCAAAATATCGGTTGCAACTAAGGTTTTTTTATTGGCATTGTCAATCACAGCTGCATCATCGCCAATGCCTTTTATCGATGTTTTTTGGGTGAGTTGTATATCTTTGGTGAGATGTTCGATCAAGCCGAATTCTCCTAATGTCGCTATTTCTGTTCGCTGCATAAAGGTAGTTTAAAAATACTTTTTTTAAATTCTTTGGATAATTTCGCGCATGATGGAAGCCATTTTTGGCTGGGCAATTTTTGCTGCCTCCTGCACATCTTCATGCGACACTTCTACTATTTTGCCAATGACTCCCAAGTCGGTGATGATGGAAAAGGCCAGCACTTTCATTTTTGCATGATTGGCTACGATCACCTCGGGAACAGTAGACATGCCCACGGCATCGCCACCGATGATGCGGAAAAAATAATATTCGGCAGGAGTTTCAAAAGTGGGGCCTTGCACCCCAACATATACGCCGTGTTGAAGTTTAATGTTTTTTTCTTTGGCGATTTCCATTGCCATCAGGCGTAATTTTTTATCGTAGGCTTCACTCATATCGGGAAAACGAGGACCGAGCTCGTCGTAATTTTTTCCGCGAAGCGGATGCTCGGGAAACAGGTTGATATGATCTTCTATGAGCATGATATCGCCGATATCGAAAGTCGGATTCATTCCCCCTGCTGCGTTGGATACGAAGAGATATTGTATGCCTAGCGCTTGAAAAATGCGGATGGGGAAAGTAACCTGCTGCATGGAATATCCTTCGTAGTAATGAAAACGTCCTTGCATGGCTAGCACTTTCTTTCCTCCTAATGTGCCGACAATCAGGTTTCCGCTGTGTCCTTCGACCGTAGAAACAGGGAAATTGGGAATTTCAGTATAGGGGATTATCTGTTTGTCGTCGATTTCATGAACCAATTCTCCGAGGCCGGTGCCGAGGATGATAGCAGTGTTAGGGATTTCTTCGATTTTACTTATTAGATAATTACTTGTTTGCTTGATAGCTTCTAACATGGTTGTGTATTTTTTTGTTGAAAGACTCTTTTTCCGATTTTTTAATAAATTTTACTTCTACGGGAATATAATAGAGAATAGATTTGATAGCATCATCCAACAATGTTTCTAATGTTTTGAAACGCACAGCATCTTTCTCTGTTGTAACGATTATTTTATCTTCTTTGTTGATATTGTTTAATTGTTTTTTTATTGTTTCGATATCTTTTTTATTGAATTGATGATGATCGCCGAAAAGAAGAGGATAAAGATTATAGGTCTTTTTTCCCAGCTTATCGATCAATGGCTGTGGTGAGGCGATACCTGTAACCAATATAACATGTTTTTTGCGCAGATCGTCGAGCATGACTTCTTCCGATTGAAATGCGGGGAAAACCGGTTTGAGATCGCCGTAATCAAATGAGGTGAAATATAAGGATTGATAAGGGAATAAATCTAAACCGTTGGCATAAATGCGGAAGTCGAGAGGGCGCATCTTGGGATCGCATTTGGTTACCAATACGATGGATGCCCTTGCTTTTTCTGAAAATGGCTCTCGTAAATTTCCCGCCGGTAACAGTTTGTCTTCAAAAATCGGGCGGTTGCTGTCAACCAGTAAAATGGAAAGCGATGGGATAACCGAACGATGCTGATAACCGTCATCCATCAGAATGACATCCGGTTTTTTGTCTTCCGGCATTTCCATTATCTTTTCGATAGCTTTGTTTCGGTTTTTATCCACTACGACCAAGGTGTCGGGAAACTTTTGTTTGATTTGCAACGGCTCGTCACCCACTTCTTCCACTCCGGAATCGGGCTCAACTTCTACAAATCCCCTACTTTTTCGTTTATACCCCCTGCTTAAAACACAAACTTTATATTTTGAAGAAAGTAATTTAACCAGGTATTCGATATGAGGCGTTTTTCCTGTACCCCCAACGGTGAGATTTCCTACGCAAATAACAGGGATGTCATATTTTTTCTGTTTTAGAATATGAGCATCGTATAGTTTATTTCGCAGATGTAC
>JAAZMQ010000342.1 GCA_012798745.1 Bacteroidales bacterium | reverse complement strand
GGAGTGCAAAAATGTTATATCTTATAAATTTACCCGCTGATTTTATTTCACTTCCTAAATAATTATTACTTTTGTTGTTGGTGAAACGATAAGTCGATCAATTCATAATTGACAATATTTACAGTAACAAAAACGCTAACGCTTTGGATAAGAAAAAAGAATACATCGACAATCTTCTGACAAATATTAAAAGTTTGGAAGAGAAGATTCGTGCAGTGAAGGACGAGGGTGCCATACCTTTTTCGTTTTTTTGTGAAGCTTTTAACCAGACCGAAACCATCATGCGTTTATTGCATGAATTAGAAAACTTGCAAATTAATGAGATGCGAGCCCAAATGGAGAAGCTGATAGCGTTTCTTTCCGAAGCAGAAAACAATAAACATCCCGTTGCGAAAACGGTAAAATCCGGTGAAGTAAGAGAGGTTTCCGAAGAAAGCACTAAAGCGGTGCAAGAGGAGGAAGTTGAAAAGCATGAGGTTGAAAAGCATGAGGTTGAAAAGCATGAGGTTGAAAAGCATGAGGTTGAAAAGCATGAGGTTGAAAGGCATGAAAGGAAAACTGCAATTGAAAATGTGCAACAAACATTGCCCAATAGCACATATGCCAAAGATCCTGTATTTTCGGAATACAAATGGCCCGAAAATAAAGAAAGTGAGATTCGGGGAAAAAATAAGGAGACCTCTTCATTAAACGATGCCATTTCGGCTAAACCGGCAGTTCTGGATTTAATAAAGAGTATCAGTTTGAATGATCGTTTTTTATTCCAGCGAGAGCTTTTTAACAACGATCGAGAGGCGATGAACGTTATGATGGCAATGCTTAATTCGTTTGAAAATTACGAAGATGCAGAAGCTTATTTACGCCGGAATACGTCATGGGATTTTGAGGATCAGACAGTGAAGGATTTTCTTTATGCCATAAAAAAAGGATTCGAGTAAATCTCCCGATTGAGGAAAAAATTATGGGAAAATTGTTTATCGTGCCTACCCCGATAGGCAATATGGAAGATATGACATTGAGGGCGATCAATGTACTGAAAGAGTGCGATTTAATCCTTGCAGAAGATACGCGTACAAGCAGTTTTTTATTGAAACATTTCGGTATTGAAACCGGCATGCAATCGCATCATAAATTTAATGAACACCGCACATTGCAGCAAATCATTCAACGTTTGCAAGGCGGCGCTAATATTGCATTGATTTCCGATGCCGGCACCCCGGCTATTTCTGACCCGGGTTTTCTTCTTGTTCGCGAATGTATAAGAGAAGGTATTGAGGTGGAATGTTTACCGGGGGCAACAGCCTTTGTTCCGGCGCTGGTCATGTCGGGCATTCCTTGTGACCGCTTTTGTTTTGAAGGCTTTTTGCCTCAGAAGAAGGGCCGACTTAGCCGCTTGAAATCGCTTTCGAATGAAACACGAACAATGGTGTTTTACGAATCGCCATATCGCCTTCTAAAAACATTGACGCAATTTGCAGAGTTTTTTGGTGCAGAACGATATGCCTCTGTTTCGCGCGAAATATCCAAAATATATGCCGAAACCGTTCGGGGAACGTTGTCTGAGTTGATCGATCATTTTACCGAAAACGAACCAATAGGAGAATTTGTAATCGTAGTAAGTGGTAAGAACGAATAGTGAATTAAACTATTTGACAAATAATTCGTTTATTAATTAGGAATAAAAAATTGATTTTATGAAAAAAGTAGTGATTTTATTTCTTGGCATGGGAATGATGTTCGCATGTACAAATGTAAAGGAATCGAAAGAATATAAGGAATTGGAAGCCG
>JAAZMQ010000341.1 GCA_012798745.1 Bacteroidales bacterium | reverse complement strand
ATCGATACTCGACCACGAAACCACCGGCCAATCGTCGTTCAATTGCCAGTAAAGCGTTCCCATGCAATAGGGCTGATTGCGGCGATGAGCTTCTATCCCTTCCCTCATGCCGTTTCCCTGCATGACGAGGCCTACGTATACGAAATCTTCGAAATTTTTCGGCGCATGGTAGTACATGTCCATATAGGTTTTGATGACCTCGTTGCCGATGCCGCTTTTTTGGTGGATTTTCATTACCTCGGAATTGATGTCCAAATCGTTTTCGGAAGCAAAGGTCCGAATGGTTTTCATTTCGGGAAATGCCTGGAACCCGAATTCGCTCATGAAGCGCGGGATGCGTTCGTTCAATATTTCAAAAGGTTCGCGTCCATGCCACAATCCCCAGTAGTGGGCATCGCCGTATTTCAGTGTTTCGGGATTGCCCCAGTTTGCGGTGTCGGGCGAGCTTTGAATGTATCCGCGTGTGCCGTCGTATTTGTTAACCAGACGAGGGATCATTTTGCGGAATGTTTTGTTGTAGCCTTCGCGCCAGCTTTTCATGATTTCCGGAGGATATTTTTTATCCCATCCCCAATGTTTCAGACCTTCGTCAACTTCGTTGTTTCCGCACCACAGTGCCAGTGAGGCATGATTGCGCAGTCGCTTGATGTTGTAGATTGCTTCATCTTTCACGTTTGCCAGAAAAGCATCGTCCGACGGATAAGGGGTGCATCCGAAAATAAAATCCTGCCAGATTAAGATGCCCTTTTCATCGGCCAGACGATAGAAATAGTCGTTTTCGTAAATGCCGCCACCCCATACGCGCAGAAAATTCATGTTGGCGGCAGTAACATTTTCAAAAAGGCGATTGTAGAAGGCTTCGTCTTGTTGCGAAATCATGATTTCCCCCGGAATGTAATTTGCTCCTTTGGCAAACAGGGGAATATCGTTTACTTCGAAATAAAATTTCTTACCGTATTGGTCCGGTTCGTAAACCAGTCGTATTTTGCGCAAACCGATTTGTTCCGTTTTTTCGGCGATGGTTTGGTCGTTATGAATAATTTTTGCTGTAAAATCGTAGAGGTGTTGTTGTCCCCAACCGGTAGGCATCCACCGTTCGGGATTTACAATTTCCAGCGGTATGCTGATGCGGTTTTTACCCGGAACGAGGTCAATTTCTCTGCTGATGGTTTTTTTCTCCCGGCCTTTCAGTCCGTATTCAATCACTACCAGCGCTTTGAGGGGTTCTTTCGTTACCGAAAAAACTTCAATCTGATTGTCTATGTCAGCCTTTTGTGCTGTGACGGAGGTTTGTTTCACGTAGTAGTCGTCAATCCTTGCTTTGTTGTAGAATGTGAGCGAAACCGGTTTCCAGATGCCCATTTGCACCAACCGCATACCCCAGTCCCACCCGAAATGGTAGGGAGCTTTGCGCGAGTAAACACTCATTTTTTTATCGCTGTGGTCGTTGTCGGCAGGGTATTCGTATCCGTTTGTCAAACGGGCAGGCTCCATGTGGGTGATGGGGGAGTAAAACCGGATGTAAAGTTGATTTTCTCCTTTGCGCAGGCTGTTCTTCACGGGCACGCGGTATCCGATAAACATGTTTTGTGCATGCAGTATCTTCGCACCGTTGAGAAAAACATCGGCATGGGTATCCAATCCTTCAAAAAAGAGCACGGCATCGTCGTGTTTCAATTGGTCGTCGGTAACCGTGAACGTTTTTTTGAAATCCCAGTTTTCGTTTTCCGGCCATTGTACCTTGGTTTCGTTTGTTCCGTAATAAGGATCGGGGAGCACATTGTGGCGGATCAAATCTCTTTGTACCGAACCGGGTATTTCGGCGTTGCGCCACTCGTCTTTGCCGGTTTGTGTAAATTGCCATCCTTCGTTGAGTTCAATTACAACAGGTTGTTGGGCAAAAGTGAAAACAGGTATCAGTAGACAGAATAACAAGACTATTTTTTTCATAAAGGCAGAATTTTTTTGAGAGTTTATGGGGGCAGATTTAATTGCCCTTTTGCAAAGATGCAAAAAAATTGGTATAATTTAGCTCTTCGAGGTGAGATTTTCTTGTTTGTTGGCCGGATTTTTATGAGAATGTTTGCTTCTATTTTGGCATATTATTTGCTAATATATTAAGCTGTAATTCAATCACGATAAACACAGTGTCAGCACAGCCGGATTTATTCCCTTTTAAGTTTTTTGTTTCTTTTCCCCTATTTATTTGTGCATTCTGTAATAAACCGATGTCAATTTTCCGGGCATGGAATTTTTATGTATCTGTGTGTAAATTAAAATTTATCGTGTAAATTTGTAGTAACTAAAAATCCGATTTCAGGATTTAAATGTGATTTAATTGATTTAGAAAAATGTAATTGAAAAATTTATGAGTAGAAAAACGTCCTCTTCTGTTTTCCGAAAAAAAATCGGCAAAAAAGCATTAGCGCAAGTTGTTGTCGATTTTTTGACCCAAAACAGAGGAAAAGAATATAATTATAAACAACTAGCTGCCGCTATTAATGTGACCGGTGAAGCAGAACGTCGCATGTTGATAAAAGTGCTCGATAAGCTGCGCGATGAAGACATCATACTGGAGACATCGCGAGGAAGATACCGTATCAACGATCGGCGGTTGATGCTCGAAGGTCGTTTTGAGCGCCGCAGTAACGGCAAAAATTTCTTTGTTCCGGATGACGATGGCAACATCGTTTTCATCAGCGAGCGCAATTCCAAACATGCCATGAATGGCGATCGAGTGCGGGTTCAATTGCTGGCAAAACGCAAACATGCCGAAACGGAAGGAGTGGTGGTCGATATCTTGAAGCGTTCCGATACTCACTATATTGGAACACTTGAAGTGAAAAAGCATTACGCCTTTTTGGTCATGGACAGTAAGATATTGGCCAACGATATTTTTATTCCGTTTGATTTTCTCGGCGGAGGCAAGGATGGTGACAAAGTGGTGGTCGAAATTGTTGAGTGGCCCGAACGTGCCAATAATCCCATCGGAAAAGTGATTGATATTTTGGGTAAACCCGGCGAAAATACGGCGGAAATGCATGCCATTTTGGCACAATATAATTTACCTTACAGGTATCCTCGTGACGTGGAAAAGTATGCCGAATCGCTCTCGGACAAGATACCTGAAGAGGAGTATGCCAAACGTGAGGATTTTCGTGATGTGGTGACCATAACCATCGATCCCGCCGATGCAAAGGATTTTGATGATGCGCTCTCGTTGCGCAAGATTTCCGACAATTTGTGGGAGGTGGGTGTGCATATTGCCGATGTAACCTATTATGTGAAACCCGGCGATCCCATTGACAGGGAAGCCGAACAACGGGCAACGTCTATCTATTTGGTCGATCGCACGGTGCCTATGCTTCCGGAGAGGTTGAGCAACTATCTCTGTTCGCTTCGTCCTCATGAAGAGAAGCTTTGTCATTCGGTCATCTTTGAAATGAACGACAAAGCCGAGGTGTTGAAATACCGTATTGCGCATACGATTGTTAAGTCCGACAGCCGACTGACATATGAAGATGCACAGGCGATAATTGAAACAGGCAAGGGCGATTTCAGTTCCGAAATTCTTGTGTTGAACAATTTGGCCAAACAGCTTCGTGAGCGCCGGTTTGCCAACGGGGCTATCAATTTTGATCGGTACGAAGTAAAATTCAATCTCGATGAGAATGGTAAGCCGCTGGGTGTATATTTTAAAGAATCGAAAGAAGCCAATCATCTGATTGAAGAGTTTATGTTGCTGGCCAACCGTACCGTTGCCGAGCACATCGGGAAAGTGCCGAAAGGTAAAAAAGCCAAAACGTTTGTTTATCGTGTGCACGATGTTCCCGATATCGAGAAATTGGAGGATTTTAATTCGTTCATTTTGCGTTTCGGGCATAAAATAAAAACTTCAGGAACGAAGGTGGATATAGCCAAAAGCATCAACTCGCTGCTCGACAAGATAAAAGGTCGTCCCGAAGAAGACTTGGTGGGAACACTTGCTATCCGAACCATGTCGAAAGCCGTATATTCTACCAAAAATGTGGGGCATTACGGGTTGGCGTTCGATTATTATACCCATTTCACTTCGCCTATCCGACGTTATCCCGATATGATGGTGCATCGCTTGCTTGACAGGTATAGTGAAGGGGCTTCGGCTGTGGATGAAACGCAAACCGAGGAGGAATGCGAACATTGCTCTCAGATGGAACGATTGGCTGAAAATGCCGAGCGCGATTCGATAAAATACAAGCAGGTTGAATTTATGTCGGATAAACTCGGGAAAGTATACGATGGGGTAATATCGGGTGTAACGGAGTGGGGGCTTTATGTTGAAATCAATGAGAATAAATGCGAAGGTATGATTCCCATTCGCGAACTGGATGACGACTTTTACGAGTTGGATGAAAGGAATTATCGGTTGATAGGAAGGCATACCGGCCGTGAATACCGCCTGGGGCAGCAGATTTCCATTATGGTGGCACGCGCCAATTTGGAACGCAAACAACTGGATTTCATGCTCGCATAAGAGTAGAAATTCTTGGCATGCATTCTACCTTAATTTCTTGAAAAACGAGGTTTTGCTAAATGCATGTTGAAAAAAAACCGGACCTTGAAATTCGGTTTTTTGCCATTGGGAAGAATCTTTTAATTCGGGGAACGGTTTGAGATAATATGCTCTGTCGGAATTATCCACGATAAGAAACCCTCCTTTTTTGATGTGTGGTATAGCATGTTTAATGCAACTGTTTCTTGCCCTGCCGTCAACTAAAACAATATCGAAATATTCCGTTGGATACGAATTGATAGACTTTACATAATTTTCATAAGAAAGGCCGACGGAATGGGTATCTTTGGATACAAAATCGTCCGGATTGCGGTAATCTTTCTTTTTGAAGTCGGGGATTTTTTCAGGTGGAATTTCTTTTAGATCTACATTTTTGAAAGATAATTCGTCGATTTTCTCTTTCAGGAAGTTACTCCAAGTTGTATCATGCTCAACAGTTGTTACGTGGTTACATCGAGAAGCAAAAAAGAGTGTTGATCCACCCGATCCCCACTCGAAAACTTTCATTTCGGGTGTACAGATTTTTGCAAGGTGGTCAATCGCATCATACGTCATCCACGGCAATTTTCTCAGCAAAGGATTATCCCCTGATTTTTTGTCTTTTATCCATCGAGAAAAATAGCGAAGATGCGACAGAGTGCGGTTATTAAAAGCGTATAAGAGGGCGAAACGGAAGTATAAGACAAGATCCTTCATAGTTGTTTTTTTAACTTTATCCAGTTTTTGATTTCTTTGGTCATTTCGAGTTTTAATAATCTGCATATCAGCCAGTAGCTTCCACCCATAATTGTGGCACTGACTAACAGATAGAGGAAATTATTTTGTATGGTGCGGCTTACTGCATAACCGATGGCCGCGCTTGCAAGTGCTGTTGGTAAGTAGGGAAATGCATCTTTCAGAAAATCGACAAGAGAATAACGAATGAGTTTTTGCGATAAGATGAGTGAAATGAGGAGTGTAATTGCCATGTAGATTATCCAACTGACAGCCAGCCCCATAATGCCTTGTCTGAAAAACAAAAAAATCAGCAACACCAGAATAATTCGTTTTACGATTTCCATCCCAAGAAAGAAATCGGCTTTTTCTCGTGCAATAAACAATTCGTTCAAAATGAAAGAAAAAGGCGATAACATGCCTCCTAAGCAAAGTACTTTGAAATAAGGAACGGCAGCATCCCATTTATTTCCGAAAAGAAAAGCAAAGGCGGGTTCGGCCGCAAGAATCATGTACAGACCGAGAGGAAAAGCCAAAAAAGCAAGCGATTTCATCATTTTGCTTACCACTCGTTTCAATCGCTCGATTTGCCGATTGATTTCGGAAAGAATGAGCATGGCAACCGAACGGAAAGTATTGGATAGAATGCCGAACGGAATATCCTGATATTTGTTAGCCTGTGCATAATAACCCACTTGATCCATGGAGTGGGGATAGAAGAAGGCTATAATTGAAGGGTAAATGTTATTGAATACAGCGCCAATTAATCCGCTAAGCAACAATTTGTTGGTTAATCCCAGGAACGAGCGCAGCACTTTTATGCTGAAACGGGCGATGGGTCGCCATTTGGAATAGATCCACAAAAAGACGGTACGAAAAAATCCGCAAAACACGGTTTGTGTTACCAGTGACCATACGCCGTATCCCTTGATTGCCATCACGATAGCAACACATGCACTGATGCTCAGAGCAGCAATATTCACTTTTGTCAGCCCTTTAAAGTCGGCTTTTTTTATTAATAAGGTTTGCTGAATGAGGCCGGGTGCAGTGAATACAAACGAAAGAAACAGGACTTTTGAGACCGGTTCAATACGGGGTTCGTGAAAAATACGGGCAAGAAAAGGCGACACCAGAAACAAGATGACATACAGAACAAGACTGAGAGCAATATTGAAATAAAAAACCGAACTGTATTCCGTCTCGGAAATGTCTTTTCGGTTTATTAATGCACGACCAAAACCGCTGTCGATCAGCAGTCCTGAGAATGCTGTGAAAACGGTTAATGCGCCAATTATCCCGTACTCTTCAGGAGGCACAATGTTCATCAGCACAATACTGCTTGCAAGATAAATGAGTTGTTGCCCGAATTTGTCGAGAAAACTCCAGAAAAGCGAGGAGACGGTTTTTGTTTTTAGTGTTGAATTTTCCATTGAGCAGTTTTGGTCCGTTTTGTTTGCAAAAATACGCAACTTTTTTAATGTTATGGAATTTATATCTATTTTTGAATTCGATTGAAAGGACTTCATGCGTTTTTCGGAAGAAATAAAGGCGTATGCTTTATCGTTGGGTTTCGATGCCTGCGGCATTTGCCCGGCCGGCGATAGTGGAGAGGAGGAGCATTATATGCAGTGGCTTTTGGAGAAATGTCATGCGGGTATGGATTATCTGGAACGCCATATTGACAAACGACTTAATCCGGTTTTATTGGTCGAAGGTGCCCAATCCATTATTTCGGTTGCGTTGAATTATTACCCTCATCGAAAATTGTCTTCGCATGTTCCGCAATTTGCTTACTATGCCTACGGAAAAGATTATCACAAAGTGATGAAAGATAAGCTGGAAGCCCTTTTCCGATTTATTCGACTTCGTTTTCCGGAAGTGCGGGGTCGTTGTTTTGTGGATTCTGCTCCCGTATTGGAGCGCTTTTGGGCAGCCAAAGCGGGTTTGGGTTTTATCGGGAAAAACACGTTGCTCATCATTCCGCAGAAAGGATCGTATTTCTTTTTGGGCGAGCTCATTATCGATAAGGAGCTCGATTACGATGATTTTTTGAAACTTTCGTGTGGCAACTGCCGTAAGTGTTTGAATGCTTGTCCTACCGGAGCCATCGAGAAACCGTATTGGCTCAATGCCAACAAGTGCATTTCTTACCAGACCATCGAAAATAAAGGAGAGATAGATCCGGCAGTCATCCCTTGTCTCCAGAACAATGTGTATGGATGCGACATATGTCAGCAAGTTTGTCCTTGGAATCGTTTTGCTGTTCCCCATTGTACGCCCGAATTTTTCCCGTCGGACGATTTTTTATCGCTCGACTTTGAGAAACTTGAAAAAATGAATGAAGAAACCTTTCGGCGGGTGTTTCGCGATTCGGCGGTGAAGAGGGCAAAATTTCAAGGGTTGAAACGAAATATCGAAGCATTGGGCAAGTCTGCCCAAAAATAGCAATCGGTTTCCTGAAATTGGGATAAATCGTTATCTTTGTACACACTAAAAAATGATGGAAGATACTTTCGATATACGCAATAACCGTGAACTACAGGAAACAGAACGCGAGTTTGAAAACGCCGTGCGGCCGTTGACGTTTGACAGTTTCAACGGGCAAGACAAGGTGGTAGAAAATCTGAAAATTTTTGTTCGTGCTGCCCGTATGCGTGGCGAATCGTTGGATCATGTTCTTTTGCACGGACCTCCGGGATTGGGAAAAACCACCCTGTCCAATATTATTGCTAATGAGCTGGGGGTGGGTCTTAAGGTTACTTCAGGTCCCGTTCTTGACAAGCCGGGCGATTTGGCGGGGATTCTTACATCGCTCGAGCCCAATGATGTGTTGTTTATTGATGAGATCCATCGTCTTCCGCCTGTGGTCGAAGAGTATTTGTACAGTGCAATGGAGGATTATCGAATCGATATCATTATCGATAAAGGTCCCAGTGCACGTTCCATTCAAATCGAACTCAATCCGTTTACCCTTGTCGGCGCCACTACCCGAAGCGGTTTGCTCACCAGTCCGCTTCGTGCACGTTTCGGCATCAACCTCCATTTGGAGTATTACGACACCGATACGCTTACCGGTATTGTGTTGCGCTCGGCAGATATTTTACAGATTGCGTGTGCCAATGATGCGGCGAGAGAAATTGCTTCGCGAAGTCGCGGAACACCCCGCATTGCCAACGCGCTTTTGCGCCGCGTACGCGATTTTGCCCAGGTAAAAGGATCCGGGCAAATCGATAAAAACATAGCCATGTATGCGTTGGAAGCATTAAATATCGATCGTTACGGTTTAGATGAAATCGACAACAAAATCTTGCTTACCATTATCGATAAGTTCAAGGGCGGCCCCGTCGGCATCACGACAATAGCCACTGCCATAGGCGATGATGCCGGAACCATTGAGGAAGTGTATGAACCTTTTTTGATTAAAGAGGGATTTATTAAGCGTACGCCGCGCGGACGCGAAGCAACCGAGCTGGCCTATGAGCATCTAGGAAGGAAACGTGCAGAAAAGCAAGGTTCTTTGTTTTCGGATATATGAACAGTTTTGTCGGTGATAAATGCTCAAAATTCACTGAATATCATTTTCAAATTAAAATCTTCGAATGCTTTGCTAAGAGTTACCGCTGAAGGAGTCATCAAATTATAAAAATTTGTAGGAATCTGATACGTTTGACCGTAATAGTATGATTGTGTTGTGAAGGTAATATCCACAGGAACCAAATAGTAGGTTAGGTCGGGAATTTCTCCATTGTTAGCTTCTTTATAATGATTGATTAACGCTGCGATGTTGGAAAAATCGTAGGAATATTCTGTTTTGTTAAAACTTGCATAAAAAGAGGTTATGTTATCCGGCATTTTTCTTCTTTCGAAGAAACCATTCAGCGAGTCTTTGTTGATAAGTAATAGATAGTTAGGCGGACTTAATTTGAATTTCAGGTTTGTTTGGTCGTCGGGAACAGCATATATTTTCAAATTAGCTTGATTTAAGGCTTGCGATTGCAATTTTTTTGAAATTTGGGAGAATGGAAAAACGATCTCTGTGTTCACTCCGGCCGGACTTTTTATGTAGGTTTCCGTTTCCCTTGGAATCAACAGCTGATCGTTTTTATTCTGGATGGAATTGATTTGTGTTACCTCCGGAGAAAAGTTCAATCGTATAAAATCGGTGAACGTGGTGTCGACACCGGTAGTCGAGCTTTTGCCGGGATAATGGTAATGGACTATAAAATAGGTATAT
>JAAZMQ010000340.1 GCA_012798745.1 Bacteroidales bacterium | reverse complement strand
ATTTTCCGGAATGCAATTTACCCTTAAATTCTCTTTTAAGATTTCGATATCGGTTATATTTCCTAATTTCGGCTCTTTGGTTTCGCACTGAATGAATACCGTCCGAAAGTATTCGCACGGAGGTTTTTCTGCCATGATATTATATATTTATCATTGAGTGTGAATGTTGGTGCCATTTTTTGATTGTAAAACAAATATGCGGTTTATTGCAACTCATAGACGAACAACCCGGAAAAAAGAATGCTTCGGGATACGGTCACAGAGAACTTTTCAGGACATGGTTTGAAATATTCTTTTAAGAACATTTACGACCGACATTGGAAAGCATACCGGGGAACAGGGTAGCGGCACCGGATACGTTGCTTCGGGAACTAAAAGAATCGGCAACGGAAAATACGATCGTAACCTCTTCGTGCGGGAAAGAATACCGGTTCAACATCAACGAAAAGATGAACGACTTGAACGTCTGCCGAAATATACCTGCTTTTTTCAAAATAATTGACTTGCAGATTTTAGGCTTATTTTAAATAGTCTGTCGTCAATACAACTCTTGAAAGGTCGGGGTATTGAGCATTTACCTCATTTTCGGCGGTAATAAAAATTTTTACCGGTTTCGTTCCTGATACAGTTTCGAAAGAAGCTTTTAAGTCTTTCGACATAAACTTTTCGGAAGTATTTAATTGTCCCAAATTCTTGGTTGAATTATCCGATGCTTCCATCCATACTATATAAGCATTCATGGGTGGTGAGAGTCGAGTGGAGGGAGCAAGGTTCGAAAGTTCGACTTTGATTACATAATTTTTATTGTCATCTTGTTTTACCGTTACGGTTCCTTGTGCTGCCGGCGCAACCGAGGAGGCTAGAAAAGATGTTTTTTTGGTTGCACACGAACTTAAAGAGCTTAAAGAAAAAGTCATTATGATGCCTGCTATAATATATGCAAGTCCGCTCATTTTAAAAATAGTTGTTTCCATTTGAATAGTTGTTTTGAGATTTGATTATTTCCGGTTGTTATCCTTCCCTTGTAAATGAACAAAATAAATTTACTTATTAATTCATTAGATTTCATTTCGTAAATCTTTTCATACGTAAATTGTTTATATGTATTATTTAATTGATAATCTTTTAGTTATATAATATTTAATTGCTTATTCGTTTGAGTTTAGACAAAACAAAAGACAGCACTCATCTTTTGGACAAATGCTCCGGTTATCGGAAAACATAACAGATAAAGAAGTAATTTAAAATTTCATACGCGTGCTCGTGGCAACAGTCTGAGGTGCTTATCTGTTGAGATCAGTTTCATAGGCGACTTAGGTGCCTTATTGCACCGTGCGTCAGTAAAAATCGACCTTTGGCTTTTGTTTCCCGTTATGTGAGAGTATATTTTTTAAGCACCCATGGGCTGCATGGAGTTAACAGGTTCAAGCAGAACAGTATATCCCATCTTCTCCAATTCAGCCTTTAAATACTTTTTCCGTTTTTTCTCCATTCGGCTGTTCAGATAATCTGCTCCCGGTTCATGGTAAGGAACATTGTATTTCAAAACATAATACACCGATTTGAGAATGGAATGGGCAACAGCCACTATCGCTCTTTTTTTACCTCGTCGGGCGGCTAAACGATGATAACGCGCATGATAAAACGTATCCTTGGTGCGTGATGCGCCCCATGCTGCTTCTACCAGGGTTGTTTTGGCCTGTTTATTCCCGTGGGTGGTTCGACCACTTTTTTTTTACCCGCGCTCTCGTTATTTCCAGGGGATATCCCTACCCGGCTTGCCAGGTGTTTTTCGCTTGGAAAAACTTCCATATCCAGTCCGATTTCGGCGATAAGGTCTTCAACGGTTTTGTGGCTTAATCCCGGAATCTCCTCAAGGAGTTCCAATACATTTTCGTAAGGCGAAAGCATTTGCCGTATCTTTTGATTAAGCTCTTCTATTAAAGATTCAATATGCCGGTTGTGTGAGCGGATGGCACCCAACAGATAGATGTGGTGATCGGTGATATTTCCGTTACAGGCTTCCCAAAGTTCCTCTTTGGTTGCTCCAATTTTTCCATGATAAACTTCATCTATATCCTCGATGGTTACCTGTTTGCCTTCACACAGCTTGTCGATCAGTTTGGTGGCTGTAATCCCCGAGGTATTGCTTAATACACTCGAGAGTTTCACGTTACAATCTTCCAAAATACGAATGATCCGGTTTTTGTTGGATGCCACATCCCGGATTAATTTCTTGCGGTAACGGGTTAAATCCCGTAACTCCCGCTGCTCGCGTGGTGGAATGAAACTCGGCTTTAACAATCCGGCAAGCAGGAGCTTACACAACCACCGGCTGTCTTTTTTGTCCGTCTTATGTCCCGGTACGTTTTTAACGTGCCGGGCATTGACTATCCAAATAGTGATACCTGTTGGCTCAAGGATGTTATAAACCGGCTTCCAGTAAACCCCCGTACTCTCCATCGCTATGTGAGTAATCTTGTTTTCCACTAACCAGTCTTTCAATTCTGTCAAAGATCTCGTGAACGTCCTAAATTCTCGGGTGGTACGTTCCAACCCTTCGCCATCTATGGTGGCTACTACCGTTTCCTTGTGTACGTCAAGCCCACACCCGCGGCTGACTACTTGTTCAAATGCTACTGTTTCCATTGTGGACTAAAGTTTAATGGTTCGTTATAAATCACCTTGATGGTGGTGACAAAACTAATAAAATCAGTCAATATGGAATCAGCGAACCTACTAAATTTTCATCCGCTTGGGTGTTCTAAAAGCAAACATGGAGGTTTCATTGTTCGATACAAAAATTGGACTTTTATTCGGTTGTAAATATACAATTTTTTTTAAATATGTAAGGATTTTGTTTAAAAATTTTAGGTTTTAACATAAATCCTTTTTCGATGGCCTGAAAAGGGGTTTTTACGCCCGGTTCTTTTCTTCCGGTTTTGCCTTATTCTTTTCTACGGTCTTCTTCCGGACAAAGGTGTAACGATTGGCTCGGGATTCTGTCTTGGTCCCGTCAACATAAATTACATCCAAACTTAAATATCCCATATTTACCGGCATAACCACAACTTGCGTAAATATCCGATGAATATTCTCCTTTAAACGGCAGGAACGAAAACGGTTGATGGTGTTGTGATCCGGCTGCTGACCGCCTGAAAGCCACATGAAACTGATCCTGTGGGCAAGTGTCTGCTCTATTTTACGGCTCGAATAAATATTGTTCAAATAACTGTACAAAACTACTTTCAGCATCATTCGCGGATCATAGGCACTCGTTCCTCCTCCTTTGTGGGTATCAATGATTTGAGCAATATCCAATAAAAAAGAGGCTGTCCCTACTTTTGAGACAGCCTCTTCAAACATCTTGCTGTCCCACCTGGATTCGAACCAAGACAAACAGATCCAGAATCTGTTGTGCTACCATTACACCATAGGACAATTTTTTGAAGTGCAAAGGTAAAAAATTTCGTATTTAAAACAAATATTTT
>JAAZMQ010000339.1 GCA_012798745.1 Bacteroidales bacterium | reverse complement strand
TTTTCTTCCGAAAATGGTTTCTACATAACCTTGTTCTCGAGCTTTAGATATACTTTCATCCATATATCGTTTTACATCAGGAAATGTAGTAAAGTATTCTTCAATCAATTTTTTAGCTTCACTTCGCGAAATACCTAGTCGTTGTGATAGCCCATACGGTGTTATACCGTAAATTATCCCAAAATTAGCTGTTTTTGCTTTGCGTCGCATATCAGGTGTAATTTCTTCAATAGGTATTTTAAATATTTTTGATGCAGTTGCGGCATGAATATCTTGTCCTTTATTAAATGCTTCTATCATATTTTTATCTTTGCTCAGGTGTGCCATAATGCGTAGTTCTATCTGTGAATAATCTGCAGAAAGAAATGTGCAACCTTCGTCAGGAATAAATACTTTGCGAATCTCTTTACCACGTTCGTCGCGAATAGGAATATTTTGAAGGTTGGGATTACTTGAGCTTAATCGGCCGGTAGCCGTTGCGGTTTGATTGAACGATGTATGAATTTTTCCTGTTTTTGGATTAATTAGTTGCGGAAATGCTTCAATATAAGTGCTTAGTAGTTTTTTAAGACTGCGTTGCTCCAGTATTTTCTCGATAATTGGGTGTTTTGATCGAAGTTTTTCCAATTCTTCTTCGCTAGTGCTATATTGGCCCGTTCTTGTTTTTTTGGGGTTGTCGATAATTTTCATTTTATCGAAAAGTACTTCTCCTATTTGTTTAGGAGAGTTGATATTGAACTCCACTCCGGCCATCTCAATAATTTCTTTTTCGATTTGATTCATTTCTTTTCTGTACTCTTCTGCTAGTTGTTCCAATGCTTCCAAATCGAGTCTGACACCCGTCCATTCCATATCTGCAAGTACATAGATAAGAGGAGATTCAATTTCATTAAAAAGTTTCTCAAGATTGTTCTCCTGAAGTTCTTTTTCGAGAATATTTTTAAGTTTTAAGGTAATATCAGCATCTTCAGCTGAGTATTTACAGACAATTTCCGGATTTATATCGCGCATGTTCTTTTGATTTTTTCCTCTAGGGCCAATCAGTTCGTCAATATGTATTGTTGTATAATTGAGGTACATTTTAGCCATGTGATCCATGCTGTGAGGTATTTCCGGATTAATAAGATAATGCGCAATCATGGTATCAAAAAGCTTACCCCTAACTCGAATATCGTAATTACGTAATTCAAGTATATCATATTTTATATTCTGACCTACTTTTTCTATTTTTTCATTTTCAAAAAATGGTCTGAAAATTTCTATTCGCTGTTGGGCTTTTCCCCGATCATTGTCAATTGGAACGTAAAATGCTTCGCCTTCTTTGTACGCAAATGAAAGTCCTACCAATTCACTAAGGAGCGGATTCATGCCCGTTGTTTCTGTATCGAAGCATACCGATTTTTGAGAACAAATTTCATTGCATAGTTCAATAAGTTCCTTTTCTTCTTTCACCATTTTGTAGGTATGCGGTGTGGTATGGATTGCAATAATTTTTTTCGATGTGCTGTTTTGTTCTATTGTATTATTTTTGAAGTTAGTTGTTTCTTCCTCAAAAAGCATACCTTGAACCGGTTTTTTATTTTCATTTTTAAATACACGCGTTAATAATGTCCTGAATTCGAGCTTTTCAAAAATTCTTTTAAGGGCTTCTTCATCTATTTCTTTTCGTTTAAAGTCTTCTATTTTTACTTCAATAGGTACATCGGTTTTAATTGTAGCCAGAAATTTTGAAAAGAGAATCTGATCCTTGTTTTCTACTATTTTATTTTTTACTGATCCTTTTAATTTATCTGTATTGTTGAGAATATTTTCCACTGATCCGAATTCTTTCAACAGTTTTTGTGCCGTTTTGGGGCCTATTCCTGGGCATCCGGGAATATTGTCTGATGCATCACCCATTAATGCCAGCATATCGATCATTTGCATGGGGTGGGATAGTGAATATTTTTCTATCACTTTTTCCTTATCAAGAATATCGAAATCGTTATTTCCATATCGGGGTTTGTATATAAAAATATGATCGTCGACAAGTTGTACATAATCTTTGTCGGGCGTCATCATATATACATCTACACCTTGTGCTGCCATTTTTTTTGCAATGGTTCCGATTACATCGTCGGCTTCGTATCCCGGAATTTCCAAAATAGGAATATTGTATGCTTGTAGAATTTCTTTAATAATCGGGATTGATGCTTTTATATCTTCAGGTGTCGCTTCGCGTTGAGCTTTGTATTCTTCGTATTTTATATGTCTAAAACTTGGTTCAGGTGAATCAAAAACAACGGCTATGTGTGTGGGATTTTCTTTCCTTAATATTTCCTCTAATGTATTCACAAAACCAAAAATAGCAGACGTATTTTGTCCTTTGGAATTGATGCGTGGATTTTTTATGAATGCATAGTATGCTCGATAGATAAGAGCGTATGCGTCGAGGAGAAAAAGTTTGTTATTATTCATATGATAAACAGGTTTTAATGAAATGTAAAGTTACAAATAAATGTTGCTTTAAGGGGAATTATTTTTAATTTTGTATCCGAAGATTGAAAATATGGATCAAAATCAGGCAATAAAAGATTTTCTGCGTGATGAACTGGATCAATTCGACTGGTATTTAAAATGCTCTATCCGGAATGATAATCCTCGTATTGCTAACATTATAGATTATACGTTTCAAACCGAGGGGAAGCATATTCGCCCTATTTTGGTTTTCCTGGCAGCAAAAGCATGCGGAAAGATTACACCTGCCACGTTTCATGGTGCAGTGACGGTAGAGTTGTTACACATGGCTACTTTGATTCACGATGATGTTGTGGACGAGTCCACGATGAGGCGTAGCCAACCGTCAGTGAATGCAGTTTTTGATAATCGCCGTGCAGTATTAGTCGGTGATTACTTTTTATCGTCTGCTTTACGAGAAAGTATAAAAACTCGTGATTTCGAAATTATCGAAATTATCGCCGAACTAGGTCTCCAATTAACTGAAGGAGAGTTAAACCAATATGCTATTGCAAATGAAT
>JAAZMQ010000338.1 GCA_012798745.1 Bacteroidales bacterium | reverse complement strand
GTAAAACGATGAAAAAATTTGGAATTATATTTGCAATTTTACTGCTGACCGGTATCGCATGCGTATCGGAAAACGCACAAACCAAAGCCGAAAAACAGGGATGGCATCTTTCCATGCAATCCTATACCTTTCATCTGTTTTCGGTGATGGAATCTTTGGATAAAACACAGGAGCTGGGAATCAAATTCATCGAAATCTATCCGGGCCAAAAACTCGGAAACGGTTTCGGAGAGGAAACGTTCGGATACGGGCTTGACGAAGATCGGATAAAAAAACTTAAGGATGCCGCTTCTTCCAGGAACATAAAAATCGTCTCCTCGGGGGTGTGGACCGCCACGAGAGAGGAATGGGAAAAGATTTTTTCCTTTGCGAAGGACATGGAGATGGAATTCATTGCGGCAGAACCGGCTCATGAAGACTGGGATGTGGTAGAAAACCTCGCAAAGAAACACAAGATAAAGGTAGCCGTTCACAATCACCCGAGCGAACAATCGTACTGGAAACCGGAAATTCTTCTGAAGGATATCGGCAAGAGGAGCAATCTGCTGGGAGCATGTGCCGATGTGGGTCATTACAAAAGGATGAATTTGGATCCCGTTCAATGTTTGAGAGAGCTGGAGGGAAGGCTTCTTTCGCTGCATTTTAAAGACATAGCGCCACAAGGGAACGAGGGGATTTTGGAAGACGTTGTATGGGGAAAAGGAATTCTTGACGTGAGAGGGATGATGGAAGAACTCAAAAGGCAACATTTTAAAGGATATTTTACGATAGAATACGAGGCCGATTGGGAAAATAATCTACCCCAAATAAAAGAATCGATAGAATATTTCAACCGCGTGACAAACGATATCCTATGAACCTGAGTTCGGAATAAACATTTATCCCCAAATGGTTAATTGACTTGATTTTTCAATGTTAAATTGGATTGATGGTTTTTTCGGGAAAAAACAATTTGACCGGTTACGCTATTCCATAGCGCCCGTTAAGCCAAATAACTAGGGTCAAGCTTGCTTCATATGTCCTGAGGAGAATTGAGATATGTTCGTAATTGATACACGCAAAACTTAAATTGAATATTCGGAATTGCAGGTTTACATAGATGTAATAAGAGAACCTGTTAGAAACTCACCATACGATCTATAATTTGTAAAACTTTGCTATTCCGAATATCCTATAACGTTTGGTCAATGGGCGAATTTCAATCCGTTTAACTTGTTCCAGTCGCCACGGGTGAAATCGGGAATTTTTACAGGCATTCCTCCGTTTAATACAGATTGTTCGCTTAACTCAACCAGACAGGACCATTCCGCAGCATCATAAACATCCTGATCGAGAGGCAATCCGTTCCTTAAGCAATAGATCAGCCGGTAATCCATGATGAAGTCCATGCCGCCGTGACCACCCACCTTTTTGGCAAATTCACCGATTTCTTTTATGAACGGGTGTTCGTATTGAGTCATCAGCGAGTCAATCTGTGTTTCCAAGAGAAAATTGTGGGCGTTCGGTTCCAGTGCGATCAACTCGGTCGGGTATTTCTGAAAAAAGCCTTTTGTACCGCTAATGGTGTGGAGCCTGCTGTAGGGCCGGGGACTTGTAACGTCGTGCTGTATCATTATTGTCCGCCCTTTTTCGGTTTTTATAACGGTTGTATTCATATCGCCCAACTTATACTCCTGCTTGGCCTGAGCAGAATTTTCACCGAATTTCTCCTTGGCGTACTCTGTCATTCCAAACTGATTGGAAGAGACAGAAACCAAATAATTCATTTTGTCTCCCCTGTGGATGTTCATCACCTGGCATATCGGACCGAGCCCGTGTGTGGGGTAGGGATTACCGGTATGCGCTGTGTTGAACTTTAATCTCCACATATCCCAGTAAGCACCGGAACGGAAGTTGCTCTCCCTTAAGTCGTGAATATAAGCACCTTCTCCGTGGACAATATTCCCGAAAAGTCCTTGCTGAGCCATATTTAACGTGTTTAACTCAAAGAAGTCGTAACAGGTGTTCTCAAGCATCATGCAATGGCGGCGTGTTTTTTCGGCAGTGTTTACCAGTTGCCAGCACTCTTCGATGGTAGTTGCTGCAGGAACCTCGATGGCAACGTGTTTCCCTTGCTGCATGGCATATACAGCCATGGGTGTATGGTGGAGCCAGTCGGTGCAAATATAGATCAGGTCGATGTCTTTCCGCCGACATAATTCTTTCCATGCATCTTCCCCTGTGTATTCATCAGCAGGTTTAAGCCCTCTTTTTGCTAACG
>JAAZMQ010000337.1 GCA_012798745.1 Bacteroidales bacterium | reverse complement strand
TCATAAAGCTGTTGGTCAGATATCGGAATCAGACGTTACTCTGGCAGCAGCATCGGATGCTGTTATTATTGGATTTCAGGTACGTCCCTCACTGACAGCTCGCAAAGAAGCCGAAAGAGAAGGGGTTGAAATTCGCTTGTATTCCATTATTTATGATGCGATAGAAGATGTAAAATCTGCTATGGAAGGTATGCTTTCACCCGCTATCAAAGAAGAAATAACAGGCAATCTGGAAGTACTTGAAACATTTAAAATCCCCAAGGTGGGGACTGTTGCGGGATGTATCGTGAAAGATGGAAAAATAAAACGTACAAGCAAAATCCGACTCATCCGCGACGGCATCGTTATTTATACCGGAGAATTGGATTCGTTGAAACGCTTTAAAGATGACGTGAAGGAAGTAGCGGCAGGATATGAGTGCGGATTAAGCATTAAGAATTTTAACGATATAAAAATAGGCGATGCAATAGAATCTTACGAAGAAGTGGAGGTGAAAAAAACATTGTAAAAAGCAACACTTTAATATATTGAAAACCAGTTAACATTGTAATTTATAATTCTCTACCTTGATAGCAGCATCTGCCGAAAGTGACAGATGCTGCTACAACACACAGAGAAATAAATTGCAGGCGAACTGAGAAAGCAATAAACAAAAATCACAAAATTGTATTTATTATGACAAAGAAAGTTCTATTAAGCGCAAGTGCTCTCATTTTCGTGTTAACCGCAACCGCAATTGCTCAAAATGCTTATGTGGTAGCCTATGTAAATACGATTGAACTGATTAATTCCTTTCCCGAAAAATCCAAAGCTACCGAAAAACTTATCACACTCAGCAATAGTTACAAGGAAGAATTGCAGCTAATGCAGAATGAATACAATAAAAAATATTCCGATTTCATAACCTATCAAAGTTCAATGGCCGAAAACATTAAACTGCGCAGAATGCAAGAACTAACCGATTTGGAAAATAAAATCCACGAATTCATGAAATTGGCACAAAAAGATATCGAGGAACAAGAAAAAATTCTGCTGGAACCCATTAAAGAAAAAATTAAGGAAGCTGTACGCATTGTGGGTATTGAACAAAACTTTATGGTGATATACGACTTAGCCGATCCGGCTATAATTTTTGTTACCCCAAATGCCATAGATGCAAATCCGCTTGTAAAAACAAAACTGGGTATCAGATAATAGGGTATTAATAATATTGAACTCCAAAACAAAACAACACAGTGAGAAACAATTTTAGCCGAAAAGAAGGTGCTATCGGTGTTTTCGATTCAGGTTACGGGGGGCTCACCATATTGTCAGAAATCCGTTCATTGATGCCTCAATATGATTATATTTATTTAGGAGATAATGCTCGAGCTCCTTATGGCAACCGCTCCTTTGAAGTCGTATACCGATTCACACTACAAGCGGTCGAATGGTTTTTCTCGCAAAATTGTCATTTGGTTATTCTGGCATGCAACACCGCATCGGCCAAAGCGTTACGAAGCATTCAGCAAAACGACCTTCCGCTTCTCGATCCCCAACGACGTGTATTAGGCATCATCCGACCAACAGCGGAAAACATAAATGCTTTTACAAAAACCGGTCATATAGGTGTGTTCGGTACAGAAGGCACTATTCAATCTCAATCATACGAACTGGAAATTAAAAAGTTATACCCTTATCTTACTGTCATCGGCGAAGCCTGTCCCATGTGGGTACCTTTAGTAGAAAACAATGAATACGATAAACCGGGCGCCGATTATTTTGTAAAACAACATATCGACCGTTTATTTAAAAAAGATCCCCAAATCGATACCATCATTCTCGGTTGTACCCATTATCCATTCCTACAAAAAAAAATAAAAAACTACTTGCCGAAACATATCCACGTAATTGCTCAAGGTAAGTATGTTGCCGAAAGCCTAAAAATTTACCTTACCTGTCACCCTGAAATGGATGAAAAATGTACAAAAAACGGCACTATCCGGTTTTTTACAACCGAATCACCTGAAAAATTCTCCCAACAAGCATCACTTTTCCTTAATAAAAAAATAGAAGCTCAAAACATTAATATCGATACACTGTGTTAAATTGGTTTGACATCATTATAGCAATCGCATTGATCGGAGCCTTTGCAAGTGGATTCAGGCAAGGATTAATCAGGCAATTGATAAATTTCGTTGGCCTAATATTAGCAATCGTTTTCGCGGGACAATTAGCAAAAATCATCTTGCCATGGTTTGCACAAATCACCAAAATGCCACACAATATAGTTTCTGTAATTTCTTACCTTTCGGCATTTGCAATCATTATGGCAATCATATCTTTATGTGGGAGCATCATACAAAAATTCGTAACGATCATTCATCTTGGCTTTTTTAATAAATTATTAGGATCTGTAATATCCATAGGAACTACTGCACTAATACTCAGTCTGATTCTTAATATACTATTGATACTTGATCCGAAAGAGCAAATCATAAAAAAAGAAACCAAACAAAATTCATTTTTTTATGAACGCATACAAATTGTTATCCCTACTTTTGTACCGTACATAAACAAAGAGATTTGGAAACAATGCATTCCCGGAGAATACAAGGGTAAAACAATTCAAACTTTTTTACCCACTTTTTTGCAGAAGAATCAAAATCGGATGTTTATTCCTCATTCAAACAGGAAACAATTATGTTAATACACAAAGAAGGCAAACGCGTACTTATTAAATGGCTAATTGTATTTATTTTGCTAAACAGTATACTGTTTGTCTTTTGCCCGGTAAGGATTCTCAATTTTATTATCTTTGCCGTAACCGTAATTCTTTACGCAACAATGGTAAACTTCTACAAAAAACCAAAAAGAATATACTCCGGACAACTCCTTGGGTGGGTGAATGCACCTGCCGACGGAAAAATCGTAACCATAGAAAAAGTATTTGAGAAAGATTTTCTGCAACAAGAATGTATCCAGATATCTGTGTTCATGACGCTATTTAATGCACATTCAAATTGGGTTCCTGTAACCGGGAAAGTAATCCATTTATCTCACGATATGGGGCGATTTCATGCTGCATATCTACCCAAATCAAGTAGAGATAACGAACGAACGAATATCATTTTTGAAACACCCGATGGCCATCGGATACTAACACGACAAATAGCCGGAGCTATAGCGAAACGCATCGTAACTTATGTAAAAGAGGGCGAAAGTTATAATATTGCCGATCCTTTGGGATTTATAAAATTAGGTTCTCGTGTGGACGTTTTTCTCCCCATTGACAGCGAGATTCTAGTCACAATGAAACAAGAAGTACGTGCAAACAAAACCTTTTTGGCTCGCTTGCCTCAAAAAAATCTAAAAATTAAATAATACAAATTTGTGAATTAAGATACTTTACCGAGTTTCGAGAAAATATCGCTATTTTTGTATCGTTATTATTTCAACTAAGTTATTGAGATTGAAGAAATCTCAAATCAAAAATTATATATCTAACTATGTCGACATTACGGTTTAAAGCAATAGAAAAAGCATCACTACACTCGCCTGTGGAAATTTCGGCTCCCGGCAAATTGCCATCCGAATATTACGGAAAATATGTTTTTAATAAAAAACAAATGGTTAAATTCCTTTCCAAAGAAACGATGCAAACTGTCTTGGAAGCTATTGATAAAGGGGTAACCCTTCAACGAGAAATTGCCGATCATGTAGCCGTGGGCATGAAAATGTGGGCACTTGAAATGGGTGCAACACATTATACGCATTGGTTTCAACCATTGACAGACAGAACTGCTGAAAAACACGATTCGTTTATCGAATATGCAGAAGGATCTGATGTGGATGTTATCGAAACTTTTTCAGGAAAACTTCTTGCACAACAAGAGCCTGATGCTTCCAGCTTTCCCAGCGGTGGAATCCGCAATACATTTGAAGCACGAGGTTATACAGCTTGGGATCCTTCTTCGCCGGCTTTCATCATGGACGACACACTGTGCATTCCTACCGTTTTCATTTCTTATACAGGCGAAGCACTTGACTATAAAACCCCTTTACTAAAAGCACTATCGGCCATAGATAAGGCAGCCGTTGAAGTTTGCAAACTCTTCGATCCCAATGTAAAAAGAATATATTCGTATCTGGGATGGGAACAAGAATATTTCCTTGTCGATCAGGCATTATACGAAGCCCGCCCGGATCTGGTACTTACGGGGAGAACTTTGATGGGACACGAGAGTGCCAAAAATCAACAACTCGAAGACCATTATTTTGGCGCAATTCCTCCACGGGTGGCTGCTTTCATGCGTGAAGTGGAATTCGAAGCTTACAAATATGGTATTCCATTGAAAACCAGACATAATGAGGTTGCACCTAATCAGTTTGAAGTTGCCCCTATTTTCGGTGAAACCAATTTAGCAGTAGATCAAAATTTACTGTTAATGACATTGATGAACAAAATCGCGACCAAGCATCATTTCAAACTTCTGCTTCACGAAAAACCGTTTGACGGAATCAACGGATCAGGTAAGCACAATAACTGGTCGCTTGGTACAGACACAGGTGTGGGATTATTTACCCCCGGAAAAACAGCCAATGAAAATCTTCAGTTCGTAACGTTCCTGGTAAATACCCTCATGGCTGTTTATAAATACAACGGGCTCTTGAAGGCATCCATCATGTCTGCTCAAAATGCTCATCGTTTAGGCAAAAACGAAGCACCACCTGCCATAATCTCGGTCTTTCTTGGCAAGCAAATTTCAACAGTATTGGATAAAATTGAATACAGCTCAGAAAATGATGAAATTACAGTGAACGAATTGAAAAAAATGAAATTAGGAGTATCTCATATTCCCGAAGTATTAATCGACAACACCGACCGCAACCGCACTTCACCCTTCGCTTTTACCGGCAACCGCTTCGAATTTAGGGCTGTGGGTGCATCGGCAAACTGCTCAACGGCCATGATCGTTTTAAATGCCGCCGTAGCTGCCCAATTGATCGATTTTAAGAATGAGGTAGATAAAAAAATGAAAAAGGGAATGAAAAAAGAAGAAGCCATTTACGACACCATCAGACTCTATATTAAAGAAAGCAAACCCGTTCGGTTTGAAGGAAACAGTTACAGCGAAGAATGGAAAAAAGAAGCCGAAAGACGCGGTCTCGATTGCAAAACCAGCGTACCTTTAATTTACGATGCTTACACCTCAGAACACTCAGTAAAAATGTTCGAAAGCACCAAAGTTATGACAAAAAAAGAACTGGAAGCGCGAAATGAAGTAAAATGGGAAACTTACACCAAAAAAATTCAAATCGAAGCTCGAGTTCTCGGTGATCTGTCCATTAATCATATCATTCCGGTGGCTACACGCTATCAATCGGTTTTGCTGGACAATATTTGTAAAATGAAAACTGTTTTTGAAAAAGAAAAGGCTGATGAATTATCAAAAGAAGATACTTCACTTATCGAAGAAATAGCAACACATATTGCGGCTATCAAGAAAAATGTGGACGAGATGGTAGCAGCACGAAAAATAGCCAATAAAATTGAAGATACACGAGAAAAAGCTATAGCTTATCACGATCACGTTCTCCCCTACTTCGATATTATTCGTTATCATGTAGATAAACTTGAACTCGTCGTTGACGATCAGATGTGGCCACTACCCAAATACCGTGAACTCTTGTTTACTAATTGAAATAAAGCCAACTCTATCAAAATTAATAAAGAACGATAAAATTAACCGTAACAGTTAATTTTATCGTTCTTTTCCTATTTATTTAAACATACTCCTCGCCAAAACGAAATTTTACTTCCGTTACAAAATGTTTAATGCGCTGTTCCTCATTTTTTTTACAAATAAGCAAGGCGTTATCCGATTCGGCCACGATATAATCTTCCAATCCTTGAAGTACAACTACTTTACCGTCGCTCATTGCAACAATATTGCCATAACTTTCAAAAAATAAAGCTTTGCAATTCAAACAAGCATTGTTGTTTTCGTCTTTTTCTGCTATTTCATGAAGCGATCCCCATGTTCCCAAATCGCTCCATCCGAAATCGGAAGTTATGACATAAACATTTTCAGCCTTTTCCATAATACCATAATCAATAGAAATATTAGGACAAACAGGAAAACAGGCATCAATAAATTCCTTTTCTTTAGGAGTATTAAATAGATCTTTTCCCTCATTAAACTTGTTGAAAACATCAGGTAAATAATTTTTAAAAGCCTCCAAAATAGTATTCACATTCCAAAGAAAAATTCCGGAATTCCATACAAACTCGCCACTTTCGTAAAATTTCTGAGCCAATTCGTGATCCGGTTTTTCGGTAAACGTTTTTACTTTGTGAATACCATCGATGTTCTCTTCACTTACTTGAATATAGCCATAACCTGTTTCGGGTCTGCCCGGCTTAATACCCAAAGTCAACAACACCGGATTTTTTGCCACAAACTCCAAACCTTTTTTAATATCGGCAATAAACTGATCTTCTTTTAATATTAAATGATCGGAAGGTGCAACCACAATATTAGCATCCTGATTAATTGCTCTTATCCGATAACACGCAAAAGCAATACAAGGTGCCGTATTTCGCCTCATCGGCTCTCTGAGTATCTGACTATCCGATAATTCGGGCAGCTGTTGCCGTGTTATTTCGGCATACGCATCGTTAGTTACGATAAAAATATTTTCAATAGGAACAATTTTTTTAAATCGGTCGAAAGTACTTTGTAATAACGATCTTCCTGTTCCGAAAAAATCCAAAAACTGTTTAGGCTTTTGTTCTTTACTAAAAGGCCAGAAGCGGCTTCCCACGCCTCCGCTCATAATTACACAATAATTGTTGTTTCTCATCATCAATGTTAAAAAATTAATACCCTATATTGATTTTGTTTATTTCAAGAAAATTCCCAAAGTCCTCATGATGTAAAAACTTTTACAACTCCTTTTGTTTTCGTATTCATTCATGCTTTAAAGGTAGAGAATAAAAATAGATTTACAAAGCTGTTCACTTCAAAAAATAGAGAAAAGAGTTTTTATTTACCAAAAATATATGTACTTTTGCATCCGATCTCTTTGAGAAATGCCCAGATGGCGGAATTGGTAGACGCGCTGGTCTCAAACACCAGTGGATTCACCTCCATGCCGGTTCGATCCCGGCTCTGGGCACGAATGATAAACGCTAAGGTTTTGCAAAGCCTTAGCGTTTTTCTTTTGTCTATATGCTTACTATATACAGTTTAAGCGAAATAAACATGACATAAAAATCGTTCAACGAATTTATATAGAGAAATTATTTCCTAAAAGGCGGTTTAACGACTTCCGCTTTAACAGGCTTGTTGCGAATATTGATATAAATGGGAGTCCCGGGTTTGGCATATTCGGGTTTTACGTATCCCAAGCCGATGCCGACTCTCAACACAGGCGAAATGGTGCCGGAAGTGACCTGTCCTATTTTTTCGTGATCCTCATTCAGAATTTCATAACCTTGACGCGGAATTCCCTTATCAATCATGGTAAAACCGCACAATTTACGTGTCACCCCGGCTGCTTTTTCCGCCTCAAGCGCTTTGCGTCCAATAAAATCATTACCATCTACAAATTTGGTAATCCATCCCAATCCGGCCTGAAGAGGAGTAGTTGTTTCATCAAGCTCATTCCCGTAAAGACAAAAACCCATTTCCAAACGCAGCGTATCTCTGGCCCCCAAGCCGGCAGGTTTTATTCCGAACTCTCTCCCGGCATCAAAAATAGCATCCCATATCTGTCTCCCAAATTCAGGATAGAAATAGAGCTCAAAACCACCCGCACCGGTATATCCCGTATTTGAAATAATCACATTGTCCACTTCGGCAATTTTCCCGGTAACAAAAGAATAATAAGGGATGGCCGAAAGATCGATATCGGTAAGTTTCTGCAGCGTATCCTCGGCTTTCGGTCCCTGTATGGCCAATTGTGCCGTGTGATCGGATGCATTTTCGAGTTCTGCTCCCATTGTATTTTGTTTCTGACACCAATCCCAATCTTTTTCAATATTAGCTGCATTGACCACCATCATGTATTTTTGGTCTTCGTAATGATACACCAAAAGATCATCGATGATACCTCCGTTTTCATTCAACATGCAGTTGTATTGCGCTTTTCCAACACCTGCTGCAAAAATATCGTTTGTGCTTATTCGTTGAACAAACTCGGCAGCTTTTGGTCCTTTCACCCAAAACTCACCCATATGCGACACATCAAAAACGCCTACCGCATTCACTACCGTCAAATGTTCATCAATAATTCCGGAATACTCGATAGGCATGTTGTATCCCGCAAATTCGTGCATTTTTGCGCCTAGCGCAATATGCAAATCCGTGAAAGGTGTTTTTTTCATATTCGTATAGTGTTAATTATGATTCTTCAGCAACTGTTTCTATGATTTTTTCAATTACTTGCGTCGCCTTTTCCATCGAGCGAATGGGGATAAATTCATATCTGCTATGAAAATTAAGTCCACCTGTGAAGATGTTAGGACAAGGCAATCCCATAAACGACAAACGTGCTCCATCTGTACCTCCGCGAATAGGCTTCACCTTAGGTATTACCTCAACCTTTTGCATGGCACAAAGAGCATGCTCGACAACATACTTTACAGGTTCTATTTTTTCGCGCATGTTGTAATACTGATCGCGCAATTCGAGTTGCAAACGGTTTGGATAACGTTCATTCAGGAAATTCACCGCCTCCTGCAGGATTTTTTTGCGCTTTTCAAACTTACTGCGATCATGATCACGAATAATAAACGACAGCACAGCCTCGTCCACTGTTCCATTGAAAGAAATCAAATGGAAAAAGCCCTCATACCCTTCTGTAAATTCGGGGCGTTCATTTGCAGGTAGCATATTTATCAATTCGTTAGCCACAAACAATGCATTGATCATTTTGTTTTTGGCGTATCCGGGATGCACATTCCGTCCTTGAATTGTAACTTTTGCCGAAGCAGCATTAAAATTCTCATATTCAAGTTCGCCAATTTCTCCTCCATCAACAGTATACCCCCAATCGGCGCCAAATTTTTGCACATCAAATTTATCGGCTCCACGACCAATTTCTTCATCGGGCGTAAACGCCACCCGCACTTTGCCATGTTTAATTTCAGGATGATCGATAAAATATTGCATGGCAGTTACTATTTCAGCAATACCCGCCTTATCGTCAGCACCCAGCAATGTGGTGCCATCGGTAACAATCAAATCTTCACCCACATAATTCAATAATTCAGGAAAATCGTTAGGTGAAAGAACAATATTTTGCTCCTCGTTAAGCAAAATATCCTCTCCATCGTATTGTTGAATAATACGTGGTCTTACATTTTCGCCGCTCATATCGGGACTTGTATCCAGATGAGCAATAAACCCGATAGTCGGAGCATGTTTATCGGTATTTGCCGGCAATGTTGCCATCAAATAACAATTGTTATCTAGCGAAACGTCAGTCATCCCCATTTCAATCAGTTCTCTTTCGATTTCTTTTGCCAGATTAAACTGTTTTAGCGTACTCGGTGTCTGATCACTGTTCTCGTCAGATTGAGTATCGATTTTGGCATATTTAATAAATCTGTCTACTACCTTTCTATTCATTGTGAAGATTTTTAATAATAGCTAATCAAATTGTATTTCGATTTTGGAATTTTGAGAAAAAGATGTACCTTTGCATTAGGGTAAGTCCTATACGGCCAGCTCCCAGAGAATCCCCCAGGTCTTGATCGAAGCAAGGGTATTTGGTTGTAGCGGCGCGATATAGTAAGCTTACCCTATTTTTTTGATATCTCTCCATAATTATATTTTCTAACAAGCACTTTTCGCGTATCGTGTTCATAGATATAGCGAATATAAATATTATTTTCTATCGAAAAAAAATTATCAGTAACACTTTTCGACAACTTCTTACACAATTTTAAATTTTTACATATAAAAAAACGACTTATATCCCATAATCCTCTTACGCTTAATGGAAAAGGTTGTTTCAAAATATTTCGTAACGCATATTTATAAGCCTTGCGAAGAAAAAAACGGTCGGCGTATTCATTTATCTTTTCGACCGTTTTGTTTGTCATCGGCATATGTTTTTCCGTTCGCATATAAGCAACGTATTCTTTTGCAATAAACGTAGACACATCAAAAGAAAAACTCAATCGCGATAAATTTTTTAGATACCTTTTATCATATTCTATAAATTTCATTCTATTGGTATCCACCAGGTAAAATGCATATTTATCTGGATTCTCATCGTAATTCCACAAAATATTACCGGGACTGTAATCTTTATGAAAAATCCCCGCACAATGAAGTTCTGCAGTATATTGGGAAAAAGCTGCCAATAGCGCATCATTTTTTTCAATGCCGTCTAAATAAGGGCGCATGCTGTTAAACCCTTCCATGTATTCGCAAATATAGTAGCTATCGGTTAATTTCCCATACTTATATTCTTCAATATAGGCTATTGGTGCGGGGGAATTAAATCCCCTTCTGATTATTTCACAACTATTTATAAAAGAACGTTCGGCTTTGGATTTTCGAAATGTACCGTAAACAACACTATTAATGAAATCGGGTATTGCAAATTTTTTTACGATAATATCATAGTTATCTAACTTAAACCTTTTTAAGGTATTACGTCCATGGAAAATAAGCTCCCCTTCTTGATCAAATATTCCCGGTAGTTTATTCACAAACTCCGAAATAATACCATTCGTGTTATACGCAGGAGCAATTATCGTTTTAATCGTATGTCGTTGGAAAAAAATACGCATATTGTGAACTTATCTCGAAAACCTAATGAAGAAGTAGTGCAACAAAGTTAATACTTTTTTGTCATAACCTTCGTAAAACATTCAACCGATAACTTTAGAAGATAGATATACTCATCCAAAATACGTATTTTTGCAATAAATATTGTATTCATATGTCTATTTATGCTCCATTTGCCAAACCATTATATGTCATGTTGAAGCCGGTGGGTTCACTTTGTAACTTAGCGTGCGATTATTGTTATTATTTGGAAAAATCGAAATTCTATATTCAAAACAAAAGTCATGTAATGAGTGACGAATTGCTTGAACGGTTTACCCGAGAATACCTAGAATCGCAAACCATGCCTCAGGTACTTTTTACATGGCATGGCGGAGAGCCGCTAATGAGGCCACTTTCTTTCTATAAGAAAGCATTAAACTTACAAAAAAAATATGCCCAAGGCAGACAAATCGACAACTCCATACAAACCAACGGAACATTGCTTACCGATGAATGGTGTGCCTTTTTTAAAGAAAACAATTTCCTTGTGGGGATATCCATCGATGGGCCTCAGGAATTTCATGACGAATATCGTCGCGATAAAATGGATAGACCAACATTCCGAAAAGTAATGCAGGGTATCGAACTTTTAAAAAAACACGAAGTAGATTTTAACTGCATGGCGGTTGTAAACGATTATAATGCCGACTATCCTCTGGAATTTTACCGTTTCTTTAAAGAAATCGGATGCCAATTTCTTCAGTTTACACCCATAGTAGAAAGACTAACCGGCGAACAAGCCAATCCTGCGCTCGCAACTGTTTCAGAAAAAAATGCCGCTTTAGAATCCTTTAGCGTTACCCCCCACCAATGGGGAAATTTCTTATGTGCAATTTTCGATGAGTGGGTTAAAAAGGACGTAGGAAAAATATTTGTTCAAATCTTTGATTCAACCCTTGCCAATTGGGTAGGAGAACAGCCCGGCGTATGTACAATGGCTAAAACCTGCGGGCATGCAGGTGTGATGGAATTTAACGGTGATGTTTACTCATGCGATCATTTTGTTTTTCCGGAATACAAACTCGGAAATATTTATACAAAACCGCTAGTAAGCATGATGTATTCGGAAAAACAATTAAAATTCGGAAACGATAAATTTGACAAACTTCCCCGTCAGTGCAGAGAATGCAACGTACTTTTTGCCTGCTATGGCGAATGTCCCAAAAATCGTTTTACAACCGATAAATATGGTGAAGCAGGACTCAACTATTTGTGTGAAGGGTATAATCAATTTTTCCATCATATTATGCCTTATATGGATTTCATGAAAAAAGAATTAATTGCACAACGTCCTCCGGCTAATGTAATGAAATGGATTCAACAAGGGAATCCGTAAAACCTGCCTAAATATTAAAAAAACCGGATTATTAATTAAATGATAATCCGGTTTTTGAAATTATTCTTCACTTAAAAGTTATCAGTTTTCTCCTTTTCGAGCTGAATAACTGATTTTAAGTGCGTACGCTTTTCTTAATGCCTGCTTCACATCGCTAATATACTTCATCTTTGTGTTTTCGTCAGCTTTAATCGAAACTGTCATAAACTGCCGATCGGCTTCACTGAGTTTTTCTCTTTCTTGAGCAATATATTCCTGAATATCAGTAATCTCAGCAAATTTATCGTTTAACTGCATTCGAGTCCCTGTTCCTAAGCGAGGATCCAGAGGAATTCCGATATTGATGTAAGTTACGAGCGATTTTCTCTCTAGTTTTTGAACCTCCGATGCTGTGGGCAACGTATGTTTTACAATCAATGTTTCAGAGCGCATGGATACAGTAACCATAAAGAAGAACAATATAGCGAAAATCATATCAGGCAATGATGAAGTGTTGAGTTCAGGCATTTCCCGACCACCGGATTTACTAAATTTTCCCATTATTTTTCACCTCCTAATTTATAATCTTTAGGTTCTGCTTCCGAGATGCGCTGCGGATACATATTTTTGATCTGCTCCTGTTGTTTGGGAAGCAACTCTTTATACGATTTCCCAAAATATTTTCTGGCCGCTTCTTCACGCAATTCGTTATATGCTTTTACCAATTCATTTTGAACGGCAATATATGCTTTATAACTTGTGGTAGCATCATTTTGCAAAGATATTACGTGACTATCGGCAGTAACCAAAACTTTCCCAATCGGGGGACCAAAATCCTTTTCAATCAGTTCAGGCAAGTCGGGACGATTGTTCGGATTCAACACAAACTCTTTTACCTTTTCCTTTAACGGAACTTTTCCTCCTCTACCTTCCATCTCGGCTATATTGTTGTACCACTCGTCACCAGCCTGGGTTCTCACCATAATTTGGTTCTGATAGTTTACCAATACCACCATGAGGTTTCTTCTCTGAATATCCATTTTGAGTTGTTCCTCACTTTGAGGTGGCGGAGGCAACTGTCGTGCCAGTCCACTGTCGGTATCCATGGAAGAAGTCACAAGAAAGAAAATCAGCAAAAGAAAAGAGATGTCCGCCATTGAACTTGCATTAAGATTCGGAACTTTTCTTTTTTTCTTCTCTGCCATAATTTCTTTTACCTTTCTACATTCCCATCGAAGGGATCTTA
>JAAZMQ010000336.1 GCA_012798745.1 Bacteroidales bacterium | reverse complement strand
TGCGGAAAGCCGCGGACAAAGATGTGAAGCTGCTGATGAACGTGCTGGTGGTGCAGGCCGCGATGGAGGGCGAGAGCAGGTACGGGGAGCTGACGGGCGAGCTGGGCAGACTTTTTGCTTATTATTGGAATACGCTTGCCGTGAGAAGGGGGCGCCGCACGGCGGAAAAGGCAAAGAAAGACACGGAAACCCGGCAGGAAATCGGCGATTCAAGAAAAGAACGCCGGATCGCAGCGGCGGAAAAGGCAGGAACCCCGCCCGCAATCGGCGGCATGAAAAAGGGAGGCCGGATCGCAGCAGTGGAAAAGGCAAAGGAAGGAGCGGGAAATCCACTCGAAATCGCCGAAAGAAAGAGACATCAGGTTGCGGCGGCCGTCGCCGAAAGAAAAGGACGTCATACCACAGCAGAGCAAGAAACGTAAACCCGGCAGGAAATCGTGGGTGTGAGAAAAAACAAAAGGGTAAAAGGAGCGGAAAAAGCAGAGCAAGGAGTGCAAACCCTATCCGCAATTACTGGAATGAGAAAAGGAAGTGGAGTTACAGCCGAGAAAGACTCAAAAGCTCGGCCGGCAAATACCGGGATTCCTGCGAGAGCGCCCATCGTGCGGGCAGCGACGCCGCATAAGAACGCGGCCCTCCCCGCTCGGAAGGTCGGTTTCGAGTCAGATATGCAACATTCCGGTTGAAAAGATGTTTGAAGGAATTTAATCGGGAAAAGCGAGTTGTTCGAGTTAGAGTTGATGCCGCTTCCCGGCATTGAGTTGCACTCAGGTTAATGCCCCCTTGCCGACTACACACGAAGTGTACCGTTCGGGATTGGACAGGGGAGCAACAATAAAACGTAAAGCGGCTTTGATCCCCGCATCGAAATGCCGGGTTGGGGGCAGACGTACAACACTCAGGCTGATGCTTTTCTGCCGAATACCTATCGTTTTGCATGGGCTACATTTGCCGGTTGACCCCGGAACCTTAAATTTTCAAACAAAATCCTTGTGAATTCAGAACTAAAATAATAGATTTACAACCATATAAAAATCCAAGTTTTCATAAACAACCATGTGAAAATTGACAAACAAAAATAAATCATGGAATACAGGTTATTGGGCAAGACAGGGATGAAGCTGTCCGTTTTGGGTTTCGGGGCCTCATCGCTGGGAGGAGTTTTCCATCCGTTAAAAGAAGAAGAGGGCATCCGGGCTGTTCATACGGCACTCGATAACGGGATCAATTTTATCGATGTTTCGCCCTATTACGGCCATTACAAAGCAGAGCAAGTGCTGGGCAAAGCCCTGAAAAACATCGAACGGTCGCGTTATTATCTTTCCACCAAAGTCGGCCGATACGGGAAAGACGGCAAAAATTACTGGGATTATTCGGCTAGGAGAGCGCAAGAAAGCGTGTACGAGAGCATGGAAAGGCTGCATGTGGATTATATCGACTTGATCAACGTGCACGATATCGAGTTTGCCGATTTGGAAATGGTGTGCAACGAAACCCTTCCGGCGCTCGTGGAATTGAAAGGGAAAGGCATCGTGAAGCACGTGGGGATCACCAACCTGACGCTTCGTCATTTTGTGTACGTGATCGATCATGTACCGGCCGGAACGGTTGAAAGCGTTTTGTCTTTCTGTCATTATACCTTGCAGGACGATTCCCTGGCAGATTATCTCGATTTTTTTGAGGAACACGAGGTGGGCGTTATCAATGCCTCACCGTTTGCCATGGGGCTGTTGACCGAAAGAGGAGCCCCGGCATGGCATCCCGCTCCCAAACCGTTGCAAGATGTATGCAGAAAAGCGGTGGAATATTGCAAAAGCAAAGGAAAAAGTATCGAAAAGTTGGCTCTCCAATATACCGTTTCCAATCCAAGAATAACCACCACTTTATTCAGTACTACGCGTCCTTCGGCGGTACTTCAGAATATTCGATGGGCAAACGAACCTTTGGACGAAGAATTGTTGTCTGAAGTAAGAAAAATACTGGAGCCCCGTTTTCGTGATACCTGGTTAAACAGTTAAGAGATGAAGAAGATGAAAGCAGTGCACATTTCCGGAAACGGAAAAGTTTCCCTTATGGAAAAAGAAAAGCCTGTTCCCCGGAAAGGAGAAGTTTTATTGAAAATACGTTATGTTGGTTTTTGTGGATCCGACCTGAATACTTTCTTGGGAAATAACCCGATGGTAAAATTACCCGTGATCCCCGGTCACGAAATCGGAGCCATAGTGGAGGAAGTGACGGAAGGTGTTCCGGATGTCATAAAAAAAGGGATGGCCTGCACGGTAAATCCATATACCCATTGCGGGTATTGTTCTTCCTGCCGCAACGGAAGACCTAATGCCTGTCGGTATAATCAAACCCTTGGCGTTCAGCGCAACGGGGCCATGTGCGAATACCTTGTCGTGCCATGGGAAAAAGTTGTTGCGGACGATGAAATTGACGTACGCACACTGGCGTTGGTAGAACCTATGAGCGTAGGATTTCATGCCGTATCGAGGGCGGAAGTCACCGATACCGATACCGTGATGGTTATCGGCTGCGGCATGGTCGGCATGGGAGCAATAGTCCGGTCGGTCATCAGGGGAGCGCGGGTGATAGCTGTTGATGTGGATGACGAAAAACTGAAAATTGCCAAAAAATTGGGAGCAGAATATGGCATCAACTCAAAAGCGGAGAAGGTGCATGAGCGGTTATCGGATATCACGCAGGACATGGGCGCCGACGTTATAGTCGAAGCCGTGGGATCTCCGGCAACTTACCGGATGGCTGTCGATGAAGTTTCTTTTACCGGAAGAGTCGTTTGCATCGGATATGCCAAATCGGAAGTCGCTTTTGATACAAAATACTTTGTATCGAAGGAGTTGGACATCAGGGGATCGCGCAATGCCTTGCCCGGAGATTTCAGGGCAGTGGCGCAATATTTCAAGCGTAACGACAATTCCGAAACCTTCATCAGCGCAGTTTATCCACCCGAAAAAGCCGGTGAAGCGTTGGAATACTGGGCGGCAAATCCCGGTAAAATCTTCAGGATACTGATTGAATTTTGAAAACGATATGGATTACACAATGATAGATGCACATGCCCATTTGTGGTTACGACAGGATACAGTTGTAAACGGACAGCAAATTCTGACCCTGGAGAACGGTAAATCGCTGTTCATGGGCGGAATACGGCAGAAATTTTTTTATCGAACATGGATTATGCCCGGGTATCGGCAGCCGTCATCACTCAGGAATATATCGACGGCGATCAAAACGATTATTTATGGGAAGTTCAGCAAAAGTATCCCGACCGTTTTCTCTGTTGCGGTATGGTCGATGTTCGCAAGGAAGGGTATTTGGAACATGCACGAGCACTCATCGAAAAAGGGTTCAGGGGAATCAAACTTCCGGCTAATCGTTTTTCATTACCTGAAGGACGAATATCCATGACTACGGACGAGATGATGCAAATGTTCAAATTGATGGAGGAGAACGGCGTTTTCCTTTCGA
>JAAZMQ010000335.1 GCA_012798745.1 Bacteroidales bacterium | reverse complement strand
CCGATTATTATTTACGGTACAAGCATAACTCAAGGAGGGTGCGCCGCACGTCCCGGAATGTCGTTTTCAAATATCCTTACTCGTCGCCTCAATCGAGAAGTAATTAATCTGGGATTTAGCGGAAACGGAAAACTGGATTACGAAATAGCCGAAACAATGGCCAAACGACACGATGCTGCGTTGTTTATACTTGATTTTATCCCCAATGTAAATGATGAGCAAATCAAAGAAAAAACCGCTACTTTTGTAAAAATACTTCGAGAAGAAAATCCAAACACACCTATACTGTTCGTGGAATCGGTAATTTTTCCGCATTCATTGTACGACAAAATCGCTTTTGATGTGGTTACAAAAAAGAATAGGGTATTAAAACAGGAAGTCGAAAAATTGAAACAGGCCGGAGATAATAATATCTACTACCTTTCAAGCGACAATTTGATTGGTAATGACGGAGAAGCAACGGTTGACGGTATACATTTTACCGATCTCGGCTTTGTCAGAATGGCCGAAAAACTGCAGGAAAAGATATTCGCGATCCTGCCATACTAACGCTCTATTCTTGCCCTGTTTATTTAACTTCAAGTATTCAAAATATAAGTATGTTTATCTCTTATGGAAAATATTAAAATAGTGTTCATGAAAATAAAAAGACCGATTGAAATGAAAAAAACGACATTGACCCTTTTGTTTTTCTCTGTTTTTATAGGATGTTTTGCTTCCCATAAAGAAATGCATTCCATCCCGGGAATCGAAAAAATCACAATAGATGCACCTATACAAGCACTTTTCCGGGGAAAGCCAAATGATAATGTGGTCAGAATAAAAATAACTCCTACTAATAATAGTCGGAAACAAATCTCCAAAATTAAGTTCTCATTCAAAGACCGAATTGATTCTATTTTTAAACAAGCCTGCCTATACAAGCAAAACGATGAAATAAACGATTTGATAGCCGAAACTGACAATTTCCTTTTGAATACGGAAATCCGGTTTGATTTGAATGAAGAGATAACGAATGAAAAAACAAGTGTTTTTGCTCTTGAGCTAAATTTAAATCCCAAAGTCGATCTTTCTGCGAAAGCTTCTTTATCCAAAATTCAAATCACCTTTGAAGACGGCAGCACGTATGTGTCGACACCTGACGCAGTTTTCAGACCGGCAATAGAATTACGGGCCGCGGGTCAGGACAATTGCCATACTTATCGGATTCCGGGAATAATCACCACAAACAAAGGTACTTTAATCGCCGTTTATGATAATCGTTATGCACGGAGCAAGGATCTTCAGGAAGATATCGATATCGGCATGAGCCGAAGTGAGGATGGAGGCGAAACATGGGAACCCATGAAGGTCATAATGGATATGGATGAGTGGGGTGGAAAACCGGAATATCTCAATGGCGTGGGAGATCCGTCCATTCTCTACGATCATAAAAACAATACGATATGGGTGGCAGCACTATGGATACATGGATTTAACAGGGATGATATGGCGTGGTGGGTTTCTCAACCCGGAATGTCACCAGAAAAGACCGGACAATTTATGCTTGTCAAAAGCACGGATGACGGAAAAACATGGTCAAAACCCATCAATATTACTCAGCAAATAAAAAACCCTTCCTGGCAATTACTCCTGCAAGGACCGGGGCGAGGCATTTGTATGGACGACGGGACACTCGTCTTTCCGGCACAATTTAAGGCCGATATTGGCACAAAGGCGTTAGATGGAGGAAAATACACCAGCCATTCCACCATTATATATAGCAAGGATGGAGGAAATACCTGGCATATCGGTACAGGGGCAAAGCCCAACACTACGGAAGCACAAGTTGTGCAACTGAGCGATGGCAGTTTAATGTTGAACATGCGCGACGACAGAAACAGACAAATAAAAGATGACACCAATGGCCGCGCTGTAGCAGTTACAAACGACATGGGAAAAACATGGATCGTGCATCCCTCTTCAAACGGTGCACTACCTGAGCCTAACTGCATGGCAAGTATTATCGGGGCAAATGTATCGGTAGGAAAAGAAAATAAAAAAGTCCTTTTCTTCTCGAATCCTGCCGACAAATATCGTCGAATCAATATGACCATAAAGGCCAGTTTGGATGAAGGCATGACTTGGCCTGAACAATATCATCTTCTTATTCATGCGCCTGAAGGTTTTGGATATTCTTGCCTGACGATGGTTGACGAACAACACGTCGGAATAGTATATGAAGGAAATAGAAATCTCATTTTTCAAAAAATACCCGTTTCGGATATAATTGCCGACCAAAATATAAATAACCCGTAATAATAATGATGTGAAATTCTTGTCCCGATTTCAACAGATAGTAATACGTTCAACGTTTATCGTATTAATTAGCTCCATTTTTTCATCATGTAAAGAAATGAATAAAACAACAACTAATTTGACCATCATCTGGCACAAGGTTCCTACAGAAGGCCTGACAGGAAATTTACAAAAAGGTGTTTCAGCATCATATGCTGCTATCATTCAAGATAAACTTTTAGTGGCAGGAGGTTGCAACTTCCCCGATAAGCTCGGTTTTGAAGGGGGAACAAAAGTATACTATGACGATATCTTGATGATGGATACTACAACCCTCGACAAATGGACTTGGGTAGGAAAACTTCCTAAACCTGCTGCATACGGGGTTTCCATTCGGTTATCATCCAACGAAACGCTCTGGATCGGAGGAAACACAGGAAAAGAATCATTGAACAATGGATATAGTGTATCGTTGCAGAAATCGGGAGAACCCAAATTGGATTCTCTCCCGGTATTACCGACAACGATGGATAATTTTGCCGGTTGTGCCATAAAAAACTCCGTTTTTGTTGGAGGTGGAAATGTCAACGATAAGCCAAGTAACGATTTTTATTCCATCGACATAAAAAATGACTCAACATGGAAAAAACTCCCTCCCTTTCCGGGTATACCTCGAGTGCAACCGGTAATGGCAGGAATTAAAAATGACGAGAAAAACTATGTCTATTTGCTGGGAGGCTTTTTCGGAGGAGACGAGATTCACTCACCCGAAATGGCAAAAGATGTATTTCGGTATTGCGTTGAAGATAGAACATGGGAAAAGGTAGGAGAACAAATTGATCCCGACACGCAAAAACCATTCTCTCTGGCTGGAGCCGTTGCAATGCCCATACAAAACCGATATATTTTATGTATGGGAGGGGTTAATTACGACATATTCCTAAATGCCATCACCACACAATATAACATCCATTTTAATCGGCTACTCACCGACGAAGAAAAAGAACAGAAAAACAACGCATTTTCAGAAACATACATGACTCAGCCGATAGCATATTACAAGTTCAACCCCGAATGCCGAATCTTTGATACAAAAACCCATCGATGGCAAACAATAGATGTTACCCCAAATGCTGCACGTGCAGGAGCTACTCTTGTTTTTGAGAACGATACTTTTTATCTCGTACAAGGAGAATTGAAGCCGGGTGTTCGTACGCCAATCACATGGAAAGGAGAAATCAGATTAAACGCAAACTAAATGGGAAAACAACATAAAATAAAAAAACACCTCCTTATTTTTATCTCTTTTATTTGCAGTATAACAACGCTTTATGCTAATTATGCTGATTATGTTCAGGACACCTTAATGCTAATACCAAAACCTCAGTCCGTAAAAATTCAAAACGCTATACACGCATTTGAAGATACAATTAACAACAATAAAATTACCATACACTACGTTTCCTCCATACCCCGGGCATTTGTAAATCAAAGAGAAGCATATCATTTGACAATTACTCCCGACAGTATTCTTATAAAGGCAACTGCCGAACAAGGTGTTTATTGGGCCAAACAAACATTGAGCCAGCTCATTACACAATATCGCAGCAAGCACTATTTGCCGTGTTGCGAAATTGTCGACTGGCCTGCTTTTCATATACGTGGTTTTATGCATGATGTGGGAAGAAGCTACATCTCGCCCGATGAGCTGAAACAGGAAATCGCAATTTTATCCACTTACAAAATAAATACATTTCATTGGCATATAACCGAAGATTTAGGGTGGAGATTAGAAAGTAAAATTTACCCGCAACTCAATGATAGTGCCAACTTCGGTCGCCTCCCGGG
>JAAZMQ010000334.1 GCA_012798745.1 Bacteroidales bacterium | reverse complement strand
TTATTCCGATTGGAAAGATTATGCATACAGGAATCAGCAGCTGCAAATAAGAATCGGAAGATGGAATGTTCCCGGGAATCCGGTTGTTTTCTTAGTAAAATTTAACAGGTTTTTTGAGAAGAAAGACGAGATTTATGCCCAAATGTGGATAGATTTTGGTGTGGATTCTCTGTTTGGATATGCTGATTATCATGAAGCCTGTATGTTTGCTTACGCTAGTGGGGTGGTGATAGAGAGTTTTTACCGTTATTATAAGTTGGAAGCGATGAATGTGATAGCTCATTTCAACGAATGGATGACGGGAATGGGGGCTCTGTATATCAAAAAAAATATTCCCAAAGTGGCTACTGCATTTACCACCCATGCTACTACTGTGGGGCGTTCCATTGCCGGTAACAATTTGCCGCTTTATAATCATTTAAAGCAATATAACGGCGATCAGATGGCGCGTCAGTTGAATGTTGTGGCTAAACATTCTGTGGAGAAAAGAACGGCTCAGAATGTGGATTGTTTCACGACGGTGAGCGATATCACTGCGCAGGAATGTGCTCAATTTTTACAACGCCAACCCGATGTGGTTACTCCGAATGGATTTGAGAAAGACTTTATCCCAAAAGGGAATGCATATAAGCGGGCACGGAAAAAAGCTCGTCAGATTTTATTGGATGTTGCCGAAAAAGTAGTGCGACATGAGCTGCATAGAGATGCTTTGCTAGTTGCGATAAGCGGGCGTTACGAATATCGAAATAAAGGCATCGATGTGTTTATCGATGCAATGAATATTTTACGCAAAACGCCTCAGCTCGCTAAAGATGTAATTGCTTTTATAATGGTGCCGGCGTGGATCAAAGGACCTCGTGTTGATTTGATGGAAAAGCTAAATGCCGGTGATTCTTCTGTATCGGAATCCACGCCTACGATGTCTTCTTTCGTTACTCATGAATTGGTTAATCCCGATCATGACTTAATCATGGGTCATTTACGACATTTGGGATTTTGCAATTCCGAAAAAGAGCGGGTTAAAGTAATTTTTGTACCTTCCTATCTTAATGGTAACGATGGCATATTCAATGTTCCTTATTACGATTTACTTATCGGGATGGATCTTACTGTCTTTCCCTCATATTACGAACCATGGGGCTACACGCCTCATGAAAGTGTTGCTTTTTCGATACCGACTATAACAACTAGCTTATCCGGTTTTGGTACGTGGGCAAAAAAAATGGGAGACAAAGAAGGAATTAATGATGGCATTCAGGTGATATACCGTGATGATTACAATAATCATGAAGTGTCACAAGAAATTGCAGATGTTGTTTTCGATTTTTCCTTGAAAAGTCCGACACAAATTGCCATTTTGCAAAAATTGGCTTCAGATCTTGCGGATATAAGCGATTGGGACCATTTTATCGTTTATTATCAGGACGCGTATGTCAAAGCTTTGCATAATTCTTTTGTGAGATTATCAAAGCCTTATAAATTACGGAATGACTAAAAATTTATTATCTTTGTTTTGTTATAGCTGGAAATAGGAGTGATATTTTAATTGTTCTTTCATTTTTAAAAAACTTAAAATATAAAAGAAATGACTATCAAATCAAGTTATTCAAATACACCGGTATGGCGAGATATTCATGTACATGCCATTTTGCCGGAGAAGTTGCAGTTTTTGGATGAAATGGCTCATAATTTATGGTGGGTCTGGAATGGAAGAGCTAAAAGTATTTTTAAAAGATTAGATCCCGAAGGATGGAGTAAAAGTCACCAAAATCCGGTTGCCCTTTTACAGAATTTAAAGACCGAAAGAATAGAAGAAATTCTGAATGATACGGATTTCCTAGAGGAGGCAAACGAGACTTATCGAGTATTTAAGGATTACATGAGCAAGCCTTATGATACTACTCGCCCAAGTGTTGCTTATTTCAGTATGGAATATGGGCTGACGCATGTGCTCAAAATTTATTCCGGCGGTTTGGGAATATTGGCAGGAGATTATCTGAAAGAAGCAAGTGATAGTTGTGTAGACCTAACAGGGATAGGATTCCTCTACCGGTATGGTTATTTTTCACAAAATCTTTCAATAGATGGCCAGCAGATTGCTAATTATGAAGCTCAAAATTTTGGAACTCTTCCCATTATTCAGGTTACAGACGAAAAAAATAATCCATTGATTCTGGAAGTTCCTTTTCATGATAAAATGGTTTATTGCAATATTTGGAAAGTTGCCATAGGGCGTATCAATCTTTACCTGATGGATACCGATATTGATTTGAATGACGAATTTTATCGGTCCATTACGTATAATCTTTATGGGGGTGATTGGGAAAATCGAATGAAGCAGGAGTACCTGCTGGGTGTTGGCGGCATATTGTTGCTCAAGAAATTAGGCATCAAAAAAGATGTTTACCATTTGAACGAAGGGCATGCAGCCCTTATTAATGCACAGCGGTTGTGCGATTATATGAACGATGAAAAACTTTCGTTTTATGAAGCATTGGAGATGGTTCGTGCTACTTCGTTATACACAGTACATACTCCTGTGCCGGCCGGTCACGATTATTTTGATGAACCGCTTATCGCTAAATATATGTGCAAACTGGTGGAACAGATTGGTATTCCTTGGCAACAATTTATGGATCTCGGACGTGAAAACCCCGGAAGCCATGAAAAATTCTCTATGAGCGTTTTTGCCTTAAATACTACGCAGGAATCCAATGGAGTCAGCCAATTGCATGAAAAAGTCTCGCGCGAAATGTTTCAGCCGGTTTGGAAAGGATATTTTCCGGAAGAATTGCACGTAGGGCATGTTACGAATGGCGTACATTTGCCCACATGGTCGACTGCCTCAACGAAAGCGCTTTATGAGAAACATTTCGATCCAACTTTTTATGACGATGAATCGAATCTGAAGATTTGGGAAAAAATATATGATGTAAGCGATGATGAAATTTGGGAATTACGCAAGCACTTGAAAAGAAAACTCATCGATCATATTCGTAAAGAGTTTCAACAGGGTTGGTTAAAAAATCAAGCACCTCCCTCTCGTATCGTGCCTATTCTCGAACAACTTAACCCTGATGCGTTATTAATAGGATTTGCACGACGATTTACTACTTATAAACGGGCTTACCTGCTTTTTACCGATCTTGATCGGCTATCGAAGATTGTGAACGATCCGAAACGTCCTGTTCAATTTATTTTTGCAGGGAAGGCTCATCCGGCTGATGGCGCCGGACAAGCGTTGATTAAGCATATTGTTGAAGTATCACGTCGTCCCGAATTTTTAGGGAAGATTATTTTTCTCGAAAATTACGATATGCGTTTGGCAAAAAGATTGATTGCAGGCGTAGATTTGTGGCTGAACACGCCCATTCGTTTGCAAGAAGCTTCCGGCACTTCGGGTCAAAAAGCTACCATAAATGGTGTGCTAAACTTATCGGTAATGGATGGTTGGTGGTACGAAGGTTACAGAGAAGGCGCGGGGTGGGCTCTTCCGGCTGAAAAAGTTTATGAAAATCAAACATTCCAAGACGAATTGGATGCTTTTACCATTTATTCTATGCTCGAAAATGAGATTATCCCTTTATATTATGCTTATAACAGCAACGGCTATTCTCATGAATGGATTCAATATATCAAGAAATCCGTTGCCGAAATTGCCCCACATTTCACAACAAAACGCATGTTGGATGAATATTACGATAAGTTCTATTTTAAACTAGCTAATCGTTCTAACGAATTACGTGCCAACAACTATGCTAAAGCAAAAGAAATTGTGGCATGGAAGGAAAATATGGCGTCCAATTGGGATAAATTCGAAGTAGTAAAACTCGATTTTAATCCGAATCAATATTTGGACATCAGGGATAACAAGAATATTGTCTATGGAGAAGTGGTGATTGATAAGAAGGATATGATTGGCGATTTAGGAGTAGAATGTGTAATGGTAGATTTTGATCCTATTCGGAATAAAGCCGAGTTTATCGAAAAATATGAATTCGACTTGATTAAAACCGAGGGTTCTCTCCTGTATTTTCAGACAAAAGAACCATTGAATAATCCCGGTACACATCAATACGCTCTACGCGTATTTCCTAAAAACCCCGATTTACCTCATCGAATGGATTTTGCTTATGTCCGATGGATTTAATTGATATCCCCGATTGGAGATTCGAATCGGAAGGAATGGGTAAGTAATGCGATATGCACTCCAAAAATCATTGGATTTTGGGGTGCATATTTTTAAATTGTGTACTTTTGTGTTTATATGGATAAGAAATAAAAAGTGAAAATGGCTGAAAAAGAAAACGAAAAAATTATTTATTCTCCTTCTGTTATTGAATTTGTAACGGTCTGCGTAGAGTTTTGCGCATTTCTTGAATCGGATGAACCGGAGAGCCGTCAGGAATGGTTGGGGAAAATAATACGGATTTTGCCGTTATTGTATCTAAAAGCCACGCTTCTTCCCGAGACGGTTGCATTGAACGATGAGCCGTTGGAGACTTTTGTAAATGAAGACGATTACAATCGTGTTGCGATAAAGGTTGCTTCGATAATGGGAGAAGAGAATATCTATTTGGATGTTTTTGTGGAAGATATGAAATACAGTGAGACACCTATTTCAGTCTCAATTTCAGAAGATA
>JAAZMQ010000333.1 GCA_012798745.1 Bacteroidales bacterium | reverse complement strand
GAGTGACGATTTCTTTTTTATCCCCCAATTCAATGATGCGTGCCGTTACTTTTTTGGTCGTTTCTTCGTCCAAATCAATGCCTAATGCTTCGAGGTTTTTCATTATGTTGGCTTTCCCCGAAGTTTTGCCAAGTGCATATTCACGAGAACGTCCAAATCGTTCGGGTAGGAGATCGTTAAAATAAAGATTGTTCTTCTTGTCGCCGTCGGCATGAATGCCTGCCACCTGAGTAAAGACATTGTCGCCAATGACCGGTTTGTTTGCCGGTATACGGATACCGGAATAACTTTCCACAATTTTACTTACTTGATAGATATTTTTTTCCCTTACATTGGTTTTCATTTTCGACAGGTCTTCGATAACGGCTATCACACTCGACAAGGGCGCGTTTCCTGCCCTTTCTCCCAAACCATTTATCGTTACATGAATCCCTTTTATACCTGCTCTTACAGCTTGAAAAACGTTGGCGACAGCTAAATCGTAATCGTTGTGAGCGTGAAAATCGAAATGTAAATTGGGATAACGATTGATCATTTTGCTGCAAAAATCAGCCGTTTCGTCCGGAGTAAGGATACCCAGTGTATCGGGGAGCATGAATCGGCAGATGGGCAAATCTTTCAAATTATCCATTATCAGATAAACGTATTCTTCGGAATGGCGCATGCCGTTTGACCAATCTTCGAGATATACGTTCACATCCAATCCTTTTTGGTGAGCATAGAGAATCACTTGCTTGATATCTTCCAAATGTTGTTCGGGTGTTTTCCTGAGTTGTTCTTGGCAGTGACGGAGCGAACCCTTACAAAGCAGATTCATTACTCGACAGCCTGTGTTGATGATCCAATCTACAGAAGCAGTACCATCAATAAATCCCAGTACTTCGACTTTGTCGATATAGCCGCGATTTTTTGCCCATTGCGCAACTTTTCGCACCGATTTGAATTCTCCTTCTGAAACCCGTGCTGAACCCACTTCTATTCTGTCTACCCTGAGTTCTTCGAGCAATAAGCGAGCAATGCTGACTTTTTCTTGTACGGCAAACGATACGCCCGATGTTTGTTCTCCATCGCGCAGGGTGGTATCCATTATTTCGATTTTTCGTTTTTCCATTGACGATAAATAGACAATAGTTTTAATTTAATATTGAAAAACGCGATTTTTTTCGTAAGCTTCTATCTTGTCTTTATTGGAAAGGAGAAAATCGATATCGTCCAGACCTTTCAGCAAGCATTCTTTTTTGTATGCATTGATTTCGAACGATTCGGTTTTCCCGTTTTCGTTGTTCGTAATGGTTTGTTCTTCCAGATTGACGGTGATAGTTGCTTTCGGATTTTTATTTACGCATTCAAATAGATCGTTCAAAAACTCTTCGCTCACTACTACCGGAAGGATGCCGTTATTGAGTGCGTTGTTTTTGAAAATATCGGCGAAAAAACTCGATACGATTACGCGAAATCCGTATCCTGCAAGTGCCCATGCAGCATGTTCGCGGCTGGAACCGCTGCCGAAATTTTTTTCGGCAACTAAAATCTGACCCGTATATGTGGGATTATTCAGGACAAAATCGGAATTTGGATTGCCCGATTTGTCGTATCGCCAGTCGGAAAACAAATAGTCGCCGAAACCTTCACGAGTTGTTGCTTTTAGGAAACGTGCCGGAATGATTTGATCGGTATCCACATTCTCTATCGGAAGTGGAATATATGTTGATGTGAGTGTTTGAAATTTTTCCATTGTAAAATTCTTCTCGTTAGTAACTATTTTGTAGGATCGGTAATTTTTCCTGTTACGG
>JAAZMQ010000041.1 GCA_012798745.1 Bacteroidales bacterium | reverse complement strand
TAAATAACCTGCATGAACCTCAAATGGTGTATTTGGACAGTGAGGAGGCCGATTTTGGTATTCGTTTTTCTCCTTTTATTAACGAACGAAACGTGGAAAAACTTAACGATGAGTTTTCCATTGCCTATCGACAAATAGAACAGAATGGTAATGCAAAGATTATTTTTCTTGATCTTTGTTTGAAAGTTACCGTTTTATTATTAAAATAATTTTTGTAATTTGTTTCGAATTACAAATTAACAAGTTGAATTAATATAAATCTCGAAAAATAGTATCTATTTTGTATGGAAAATAAAGATAAATCAATATATGACGATTTTTCGGACACATCTTCTGAAGAATCGTTCTCAATAAGAAATATAAAATGTTGTCACGGTTGTACTCCCCATATCAATAAATTGCATACATACGATTGGTTGTATAATTATCCCGAAATGCAATCAGTTACAAAGATGGTCGAAGTACAATTTAAAAATACACGAAAAGGGTATTATATTAATAGCAACAATATCAATTTGAATATAGGCGATATGGTGGCTGTAGAAGCTAATCCGGGGCATGACATTGGAACAGTTTCGTTAACAGGTAAGTTAGTGGAATTGCAAATGAAAAAAAATAATTTTCGTGAAGAAAATAACGACGGTTTGAAAAGAGTGTATCGTATTGCAAGGCCAACGGATTTGGAGAAATACAATCAAGCAAAAGCAAGGGAGTATCCAACCATGATTCGTTCCCGTCAAATAGCCGAAGATTTGGGTCTAGAAATGAAAATAGGCGATGTGGAGTATCAGGGGGACGGAAGTAAAGCTATATTTTATTATATTGCTGACGAACGGGTAGATTTTCGTCAGTTAATTAAAGTCTTAGCAGCCGAATTCAAGGTGAAAATTGAAATGAAGCAAATTGGAGCAAGACAGGAGGCGGGACGAATCGGAGGTATTGGTCCTTGTGGACGTGAATTATGCTGCAGTAGTTGGATGACAAATTTTGTATCGGTTTCTACATCTTGTGCACGTTGTCAAGATCTTTCTATTAATCCTCAAAAATTAGCGGGTCAGTGCGGAAAACTAAAATGTTGTCTCAATTATGAAGTAGATGCTTACGTAGAAGCTCAAAAAAATCTGCCTTCACCCGAAATTGTTCTTCAAACTAAAGATGCCGATTATTATCATGTGAAAACTGATATTTTCCTTGGTCGATTGACTTATTCCATTGATAAAGAAAATCCTATTAATTCGATTACTCTTTCTAAAGAACGTGTTTTTGAAATTATCAATATGAATAAAAAAGGAGAAAAACCGTTGAAATTGGAATTGGATGACGAGGCTAGTGAGCAAAGAGAGACTCTTTACATGAATGATTTACTGAAAGATCAAAACATCAATCGTTTCGATGATGAAAGTGCTTCTTCTACAAATGTCAAAAAGAAGAAAAAGAAGAAAAAACGGAAACCATTTAAAAAATCCAACAAATCCAAGACGAAAAATTCGTCGAATAATTCCGATAATAGATGAATAGTAGAGCTTTTATTTTATTGAATTGTTTTTTGGCTTTATTGTTATCTTGCGGAGAAAGTGAAGAATATTATGTATTTAAACACATTTCGGATGGACAATGGTCAAAGGATAGCGTTGTATGCTTACAATTTGATTCTCTTCGATTAAATTCATCCGATATATATCATGTAGATATTGAGATTGTACATAATAAAAGTTATCCTTATCAAGATTTGTGGCTTTTGATAGGAGAGAATCTGCAAGATTCTATTTTGCAATATGATACTTTAAAATGTTGGGTCAGCGATCAATTTGGGAGATGGTTGGGTTCAGGAGGAAGTGGTTTGCATCAGCTTTCCGTATCTTATAAGAAAAATATAAACGTGCAGGATACAGTAAGGAATTATTGTTTTTTTATTCAACAGTTTATGAAGGATGATCCCTTGCTTGGAGTGGAAAAAATAGGTGTAAAAATGTATAAAGCAAAGAATTTTTGATTGAGGCTTCAGATTTTTCTCCTAAAGTTAACAATAAAGGGTGCTTTGTATAACACCCTTTATTTTGTTGGTCGTAGTTTAATTGTTATTCCACTTCTTCTTTGTTCTTGACGAATTTCTCTACATTGGCTTCCCTGATGCTTTTCAGTTCGGCTTCTAATTTTTTGATTTTCTTTTCTTGATTACGAATAATAGTAAGCAGTGAGCTAAGTTCTTCGTTATCCACAGTATCAGGATATTGCGCTTTAACACGACCAATAAAATCGCTTAAAACATTCATGTAATTATTAAAAGCATCGTATGGAGATGGGTAGGGACTGAACAGATTGTAACTTCCTTCTTTTGAGAAATGTTTTGTAGACATATAATAAAAATGATCGCTAGTCTGCAAATAGAGCCAATCTTGTTTTAATCGTCGGTCATCACAAAGGCGCACGCGTTCACTGATGCTATAGAGTGTATTGAAGGCACTACGTTGTAAGGTATTACCTAACCAAGCGCTTAAATCGCGTTCTTCGTCTGACCAAGAAATGGGTTCCGGTACTGATATGGAGCCAATAGGTCTATGATTATCAAGTATTTCGCTTGGTGTAGCAAATTCAATGTTATTTTTAAATGCGAAACGAGGCAGGGCTTTCATGAATTCGAATATACCTGTATACGAAGGCTGGAGATTTCCAAATGTTTCGTAATTCATAAAAAGGTTGATAACCTCTTCCTCAGGAGGAGTTGCTGCTATCCAATTGATAAATTTTTCTGCTGTAAGAGGGTATTCTCTCCATGTATAATCGGAAAAACGAAAAGCAATATTTTCGGTGAGTTCTGAGTTTCTAAGAAGTAATTTTACGTTAGGTTGTGTTTCAGAGAGGTAAACATAGTTAGGGCTTTTCCAGCCTAACACATGTTTTGCTCCTTCAGTAATCATTTTTTGATACCCCATCTCATAAACCATTTCCGATATTTTGTCGGAATAGATAAGTTCAGTATTGCGAAATACCGTTGGTTCCTGATTAAATAACAGTTTTATTTTCTCTGCATGTTGTTTTACTTGCATTTCAAATTCTATCGGATCGGCCAACGAAGACAATGAATGAGCATATGTCTCGGAAAGAAATTCCACATTTCCTGTTTTGCTCAATTCCATAAGGCCGTCAATTACCTCCGGTGCATAGATTTCAAGTTGATCTAAAGCTACCCCCGAAATAGAAAAAGCGATTTTAAACTTTCCTTTGTAGAGATTGATAAGATCCAAAAACATGCGATTGGCAGGTAAAAAAGATTTATCTGCGATCTGTTGCAGAATGCTTTCGTTGGAATAATCGTCATAATAGTAATGATCTTTTCCAATATTGAAAAACCGGTATCTTTTTAGCCGAAAAGGCTGATGAATCTGAAAATAAAAACAAATTTTTTTCATACAAACTTTTTTGTTTTTTGATTAGTTATTTATAAACGAGACGATTATATATATCGCGTACTTTTTGAGCTGCATATTCCCACTTAATGTTGTTCGCTTCTTTTTTCCCTTCTTCTTTAAGAAATTCAGAGATACCGGGATAAGTGCATAGAGAATAGATTGAATCAGCTATGGCATCTACATCCCAGTAATCGGTTTTAATAACGTAATCCAGAATTTCAGAACAACCCGATTGATAGGAAATAATACATGGGACACCGCATTGCATGGCTTCGAGAGGAGAAATACCGAAAGGCTCAGAAACAGAAGGCATTACATACACATCGCTCGATTTAAACATTTCATATACTTGCCTTCCGCGAAGAAATCCCGTAAAATGGAATCTGTCGGCTATCCCTCTATCGGCTACCATATGAATCATTTGGTTCAACATATCGCCGCTACCTGCCATTACGAAACGAATATGTTTTGTTTTTCTAAGTACTTGGGTAGCTGCTTCTACAAAAAATTCAGGCCCCTTTTGCATTGTTATGCGACCGAGAAATGTTACAATCTTTTCAGGAACACCGGCCAATCGTTCAATAGCTTCAATTTCCGGACTTAATGGTTCTACCGCATTATGAACGGTTACTACTTTATCTTCGGGTTGATGATAATTTTCAATTACAATTTTGCGTGTCAAATTGCTTACGCAAATAATTTTGTCGCAGTGATCCATCCCATCTTTTTCGATACCGTAAACCATAGGATTTGGTTTTCCTCGACTTCGGTCAAATTCGGTTGCATGAACGTGAATAACAAGTGGCTTACCTGAAACACTTTTTGCATGAAGCCCTGCGGGATAAGTGACCCAATCGTGTGCATGGATAATATCGAAATCGTAAGCACGGGCAATTACGCCGGCTACGATGGAATAATTGTTGATTTCTTCTAAAATATTGGAAGGGTAACGCCCCGAAAATTCAATACACCCTAAATCGTTGGTATATATATAGCTAAAATCGGCATAAATATGATCGCGCAAACGATAATATTCCCGGGGATCCATAAATTTACCTAAACGCTCTTTTACTGTTTCCCACGGAACATCACGCCATACAATAGGAGTGTTGTTTGCCCCGATTATTTTTAAAAAACTCTGATCCTCATCACCCCAAGCTTTGGGTATTACAAAGGTAATTTCCATGTCTGGCTGCATGGAAAGACCTTTGGTTAATCCATAACTGGCGGTTCCAAGTCCACCGAGAATATGAGGTGGAAATTCCCACCCAAACATCAATACTTTCATTTTTATATTGTTGATCCTTTTTGAGGTTCTTCTTCATAAGCTTTCATTAATTTTAGTGCTCGAAGTAATTCCGCAACACTCATGGCAAAGGAAAACCCTCCACGTCCACTGAATGGAGGTGTTGAATCGTACATTTCGGAAATAGTACCAATGCAGTCGTTTTGCATTTCTCCTTCCATTGCCACCATGATTCTGTCGGCCAACGATAATCCGCTTTTATGAAATACTTTCAGGTAAGCTTCGATATAAGGGCCGAAAAGCCATGGGAAAGCTATCCCATTGAAATAAGCAAATGTTTTTTCCTCAATGCTCCCTGTGTAATGAGGTTTGAAATTTCCGCTTTTAGGACTTAATGTGCGAATACCACAATTGCTAAGTAATTCTTTTGTGACATAATCGATGACCGATTTTTGTTGGCTGCGTTCCAGAGGTGAATAGTCGAGCGAAACAGCAAAAATCATATTAGGGCGAACGTTTACATCGGAATAATCATTTTCTACATAATCATATAAATATCCGGCTCCGTTCATAAATGTAGATACAAAGGTTCGTCTCACAATTTCAGCTTTTTCTTGAAACAATGTTGTCAACTCTGTTTCTCCTGTAATTTCGGCTATTTCCTCGGCAAAACATAAGGCATTATACCAAAGAGCGTTAAATTCGACCAAATAACCCGACCGTGGGACTACCGGTTTATCGTGCAGCATAGCATTCATCCAGCTGACAGCAACGTCATGTCCATTAGTAAAAACCAATCCGGTTTCTTTATTAACCTTTAAGTTGGGATGTTTGTTCGCTAGAATGTAGTTCATAACGAAGAAAAGAAAAGGTGGGTACTTTGTTTTAAATGCCTCTTTATTTTCTTTCCAATATTGTTGTAATGCCCATATTGCCCAGAGAAGAACATCAGGATCATCAATTTGTTTGATAATATTTTTTAAAGTTTTCTCCTCCATAAAATCCATTAAATGAGGAATTGCCGAATCCATTATTTTTTCGAAATCATCAACTCTATCCACTGCAAGTGTAGAACCCGGCAAGGAAATAAATAGATCTCGAGCACGTACTTTAAACCAGGGATAACCTGCTAATAAATATGTTTCATGGTTTTTAGGGATGTAATAGAATTGGTGACTTGAATTTCTAAGACAATTATAAAAATTGGAACGTGGTGTACGTTTTTTTAGTTCATAATCAAATTCATCAAATAAGATAGAAGTATCTACTAGTATATCGCTCGCTGATAAAATAATTTCTTCATCTTTTTCAATAGACATTTCAAAATAACCGGGAACGTAAAGATCCTCTTGATATGAATCTCCATTTTGTTGGTCTTGAATGTATTCGATTCCGCGGTACCAATCGGGATGATATATAAATTCGGGTTTTTTGTTGAATTGTATGAAAAGTTCGGGATAACCAGAGTACATACATGTGCTTATGCCGTTT
>JAAZMQ010000332.1 GCA_012798745.1 Bacteroidales bacterium | reverse complement strand
ATAAAACTTCTCTAAGCGATTGTATATAAAATGATTCGCCCCCCTCTACTCAAACCCTTAGACAAGGCGGTTATCGTTTCCCCTGCGGGAAAGATAGACGAAGATATCATCGATAAAACCGCTGTTATTCTTCGTGAATGGGGACTTACGGTAGAGGTGGGCGAAAATGCTTTATATAGCGTTGGTCATTTTAGTGGTTCGATAGAGCAGCGGCTGTCCGATTTGCAAAAAGCAATGGATGATAGCAAAATCAAATTGATTTTTTGTTCGCGTGGTGGCTACGGTATGGTACATTTGCTTGACAAACTCAGTTTCGAGGGGATGATCCAAAACCCCAAATGGGTAGTGGGTTATAGCGATATTACCGCGCTACATGCCGCATTGCAAAGTAATGGCATTATTTCTCTTCATGCTCCTATGGCCAAACATTTTGCCGATGAAGGGGGCTCGGATAAGGCAGTGATGTATACCAAAACTGTTTTAACCAAAGGGCGGATCAACTATGAAATTTCTGCGGCTGAGTATAGTTATCTGAACCGGCAGGGGAAAGCTTCCGGACAGCTTTTCGGAGGCAATTTGTCGGTTTTTTGCGGCATTTTGGGTTCAAAATATGCCGTTATTCCGCGGAATGGTATTCTTATTATTGAAGATATCGGTGAAGAGCCTTACCGGGTAGACAGAATGATCTATCAATTGAAGTTGGCAAGGGTTTTCGATAGAATAAAAGGACTCATAGTCGGCTGTTTTACCGATTATGTTGAAGATAAAGAGATGTATAAGCCGCTTTACGAATCCATTATGGCTGCAGTGAGCGAATATACGTTTCCTGTTTGTTTCGGTTTTCCTGTGGGGCACGTTAAAGATAATTACCCTGTGTTGATGGGAGCTGACGCTGTATTAACAGTTAAAAACGATCGGATTTTTTTCACCCAAGAATAAATACATCGTAAAATCAATGAAAAAATATCACAACATTTGTTTTATTACGATAATCGGGATAGGATTGTCGTTGATTGTCTCATGCAATTCGTGCAGGAAACAAAAAGACTTGGTTCAGCAAGAAGTAATTGAGCCGTATGTTCAAGTTTCTCCCGAATTCAATACCGATAGTGCTTACCAGTATGTAGAAAAACAAGTAAGTTTTGGCCCGCGCATACCTAATTCCGATGCCCATCGCGCTTGTGGCGATTATTTAACCACCAAACTTACGTTATTTGGTGCGCAAGTTACCGAACAAAAAGCCGATATCAGGCATTACGATGGGAGTATCCTTCGTATGCGGAATATTATCGGAAGTTATCAACCGGAAAAAGCAAAGCGTATCTTGCTTTTTGCTCATTGGGATACTCGTCCATGGGCTGACAGAGAAACCGATCTCCAAAAACAGAAACAACCTATTCTTGGCGCCGATGATGGTGCTAGCGGAGTGGGAGTTTTGTTGGAAATTGCTCGTCAATTGCAACAAAAACCTATTGCTGTGGGAATCGATATTATTTTTTTTGATTTGGAAGACAGCGGACAACCCGTTTTTGATACCCATATTGTACCCGGCGAATGGTGGTGTCTGGGATCGGAATATTGGGCAAAAAATCCTCACGTTCCCGAATATAAGGCCTCATACGGCATTTTACTGGATATGGTAGGTGCCCCCGATGCTTCCTTTATGAAAGAAGGTTATTCTGTGCAATACGCAGCCAACATAGTGGAAAAAATCTGGCGTACGGCTGTCAATTTAGGTTACGGACAGTTTTTCATTAGTCGTAATAACGGATACGTTACCGACGATCATTTGCCTGTGAATAAACATCATCGTGCGCCGGCTGTCGATATCATTAATATCAAAGATAATACTTCTACAGGTTTTCCCTCTCACTGGCATACTCACGATGATAATATGAATATTATTAGTCGGGGCACGCTAAAAGCAGTAGGGCAAACCGTGATGGAAGTAATTTATTCAGAGAAAGGTGATTGAATGAATAATTTTTTTGGTTAAACAAATTTATGAAAACAATAGACGAAGTACAACAGGAAATTGTCGACGAATTCGGTGTTTTTGATGACTGGCTAGATAAATATTCCTTTATTATAGAAGAGGGAAACGCATTAAAGCCGTTGGACGACAAATATAAAACCCCTGAAAATCTTATTGAGGGATGCCAAAGCAGGGTGTGGTTGCAAACAACTTATCGTGATGGGCGGCTTTATTTTCAGGCAGATAGCGATGCTGTGATCGTGAAAGGATTGTTGGCATTGGTACTCAGGGTTTTTAATGGTCGCACTCCCGATGAAATTATCAATGCCGATCTGCACTTTATGGAAGAAATTGGCCTTACCAAACATCTTTCACCAACCCGTGCTAATGGACTGCTTGCGGTTATTAAGCAAATACGGTTTTATGCCATTGCTTATAAAGCAAAGGAAGAAAGTACACAAAGCGCTTCTTAAAAAATTATATATTTAATAAATTCCAGTTTTGTTTATTGGCGGATTATTACTGATAAAATTTTAAGGGATTTGTTGGAATTAAGCCGACACTTCGTTTACAAGTGGTTTACCGTCAAAGAAATCCTGAATATTCTGCAACGTTATCCGTGCGATTTCGGAAAGCGCTTCTTTCGTAAAAAAAGCCTGATGTGAGGTTACAATGACATTATTAAACGTCAGAAGGCGAGCAAGAATATCGTCATCGATGACGATGTTGGAGTAATCTTCATAGAAATAATCGCCTTCTTCTTCGTAAACGTCAAGTCCCGCATAGCCGACTTTTTTATTTTTTAACCCTTCAATCAAATCTTTCGTATTAATGAGTTTTCCCCTGCCTGTATTGATGATCATTACCCCTTCTTTCATTTTGTCGATCGAATCTTTGTTGATAAGATACTCCGTTTCTTTGGTTAAAGGACAGTGAAGTGATATGATATCCGAATTTCGGTACAATTCGTCCAACGAAGTATATTGAATGTCGTTTTTCTCTGCAAATTCTGTATCGGGGTAGAGATCATATACCAATACATTCATTCCCATGTTTTTGAGAATTTGCGCTACAATTTTACCAATTTTTCCGGTGCCGATTATTCCTGCAGTTTTCCCTTTCATTTCAAAACCCATCAATCCTTCAAGTGCAAAATTGCCTTCGCGGGTCCGGTTATAGGCTCTGTGGATTTTTCTGTTCAAGGTCAATATAAGAGCAAGTGTATATTCGGCAATGGAGTGCGGAGAGTAAGCAGGAACGCGAACTACTTTAATTCGGTTTTTTGCTGCTTTTAAATCTACATTGTTATATCCTGCACACCGTAAAGCGATGAGTTTTACTCCATTTTCCACCAAGATATCAATTACGTCGGCATCTACCTCGGCATTTACAAAGATGCAAACTACATTGGCTCCTTTGGCCAATATAGCATTGTCTTTGCTTAGATGACTTTTATAAAATTTTATTTCGAATCCGTATTGTTGATTTTTTTCGAGAAAAAATGCTTTGTCATACGATTTTGTATCAAAAAATGCAATTTTTGGTTTCATTTATTTTAAAATTTTGAGTTCTGATTCCTTAATAACGTATTTACTACAATGATGGTTCAGATAATAGGCTAATTTTATTGCTGACCCACAAAAAAGTAAAGTATGTTTGAGTTGAATAGGTGGTAAAATTGTATCTTTGTCTGAAAAAAGAAGTGAAAGGATGAAAATTCAAATCATTAATGGTCCCAACCTGAATTTGCTTGGTGTACGGGAACCTGACGTATACGGAAGCGTTTCATTTGCAGAATATTTTACTCAATTGCAGGAGATTTTTCCTGATGTTGAACTCGAGTATTTTCAATCCAATATCGAAGGAGAAATCATTAATAAAATCCAGGAAGCAGGTTTTGGATGCGACGGTATTGTGTTGAATGCTGCAGGCTATACGCACACTTCCGTGGCTATTCGCGATGCCATTAAGGCCGTTCCTGCACCAGTAGTAGAGGTGCATGTATCCAATGTTTTTGCCCGTGAAGAATTTCGTCATCGGTCAATGATTTCTGCTGTATGCAGAGGAGTGATTATTGGTTTCGGTCTCGATTCTTATCGTTTGGCTATTGAAGCGCTTGCAGGTAAAAACAAAAAATCATAAAAGGCATTTTTTATTTAAATAAATTTCTCATTTTGCCTATTTTATAGAAGAAAAACATGATAAAAAAGAAAAAAATTATGCATAAACATACAAAAATTATAGCCACTATTTCCGATCAACGATGTGACATTTCGTTCATTCAACAGCTTTTTAATGAAGGAATGGATGTGGTGCGCATGAATTCGGCGCATTTGGATGAAGAGGGATTTTTAAAGATTGTCGATAATGTCCGAGCAGTATCCAATCGCATTGCTTTGTTGCTCGATACCAAAGGACCTGAGATCAGAACAACGGTAGTAGAAGCACCAATTGAATTGAATGCGGGCGATCTTATTCGTATCGCCGGCAATCCCAATGGTATTTCTTCGCGCGAGGTTATTTATGTTTCCTATCCTGATATAGCCAAAGAGATGCAACCGGGAGAGGATATTTTGATTGACGATGGTGAAATCGATCTAAAAGTAGAGGAGGTGCACCCCGATTATGTATTGTGCAGAGTCAAAAACGATGGTGTTGTGAGAAGCCGCAAGAGTGTGAATATTCCGGGAGTGCGTATTAATCTACCGACAATAACCGACCGTGATCGCAAATTTATCCGTCTTGCTGTTGAAAGCGATATCGATTTTATTGCCCATTCATTTGTGCGAAACAGAGAAGATGTATTGGCTGTACAAAAAATACTCGATGAATATAACAGTCCTATTAAAATTATTGCTAAGATAGAAAATCAGGAGGGAGTGGATAATGCCGACGAAATTTTGGAGGTGGCCTATGGAATTATGGTTGCTCGGGGCGATTTAGGTATTGAAGTGCCTCAGGAAAAGATTCCTGGCATTCAACGCATATTGATTCGTAAAGCTATTCACCATCAAAAACCCGTTATTGTGGCAACGCAGATGCTGCACTCGATGATCGAAAATCCGCGTCCTACGCGTGCGGAAATCACAGATATTGCCAATGCAGTTTTTTGCAGCACAGATGCCATGATGCTTAGTGGAGAAACAGCTCACGGTAAATATCCCGTTGAAGCAGTGCGCACCATGACAAAGGTATCGCACGAGGCTGAAAAAACGAAACTGGAAGAAAACTATATCCCTATACTTTACGATTCCGAAGAAGCCTATGACGTTACTTCATACCTTGCCGAACAAGCGGTGAAATCGGCGGTAAAATTAAATACAAAAGCAATTATTACTGACAGTCACAGTGGTCGTACGGCACGAATATTAGCGGCATTTCGAGGAAGAAGTCCGGTTTTTGCCGTAACAACGAGCGAACGGTTAGCACGCGAACTCTCGTTGTCATATGGCATATGGGCTGAATATCAACCGGGAGGTGGTGCTGATAACATAAAAGAGAGCCGAAGAGCATATTACGTTAATGCCGTAAAAAAACTGATGGAGAGCGGTATGATTAAACCCGAAGACAGGGTAGCCTATTTGGGTGGAAGTTTTGGTGAAAAAGGAGGAACAACTTATATCGACATTAACGAGGCATGGAAAATTCTTCAAGCT
>JAAZMQ010000331.1 GCA_012798745.1 Bacteroidales bacterium | reverse complement strand
GCAGATGTTCGTTTGGAACTTTCCGATCCCTCACGTGCATGTATCATTCTTCCGGAAGAGAAAGAAGAAAATGAAGATATGTTGGTATTATTAATGCCGATGATGTTGAACGAGTAAACAATATGAAACTAAATTTAAAAAATCCATTGGTCTTTTTCGATTTGGAAACTACGGGAATCAATATCTCCAAAGACAGAATTGTGGAGGTATCTTTTTTAAAGGTTTATCCTAACGGAAAAGAAGAAATAAGAACATACCGTATCAATCCTGAAATGCATATTCCCGAAGAATCTACTGCTATTCATGGGATTACCGATGAGGATGTGAAAGATTGCCCGACGTTTAAGCAAGTGGCAAAAACACTTGCCGATTATTTGGAGGGGTGCGATATGGCGGGTTTTAATTCCAGTCGCTTTGATGTACCCATGCTTGCCGAGGAGTTTCTTCGAGCGGGCGTAGATTTCGATATGAACAAACGCAAGTTTGTGGACGTACAAATTATTTTTCACAGAAAAGAACAGCGGACATTGGAAGCAGCTTATCGGTTTTATTGCGACAAAGAATTGGATAATGCACATTCGGCAGAAGCAGATGCTGTGGCAACATATGAAGTGTTGAAATCGCAACTCGAAAGATACCCCGATTTGGTGAATGATATCAATGCACTGTCAAAAGAATTTTCGAGTTTCAACAATAATGTTGATTTTGCAGGAAGAATTGTGTTAAATGAGAAAGGTGTAGAAGTTTTTAATTTTGGAAAACATAAAGGAAAAGCCGTTGCAGAGGTTTTTGAAAAAGAACCAAGTTATTATGCATGGATGATGAAGGGAGATTTTCCTTTAAACACCAAGCAGGTAATAACAAAGATCCGATTGAGGGAAATGAATAAATGATAATTGGAGTGAGATAGGTAGAATTTATGAAGTATATCAAAGGGATAATAGGTTACGTGTGCATTGCGTTATTTTTTATCGCTTGTAGTAAAGGGAAAGCGGAATCAGGTGAAAAAGCGGATAAAATTGTGCCTGTGGCACGAGAGAGAAAGACCCGATTTACAGGGAATTATAACAGAGAATTCAACGATTTTCCCGATCTTCACTTGGCTTCGGCTATCAAGAACGGCATAAAACCAATGGAAACACGAGATGACACATTGTTACTAAAAGATAAACTTGTGCGTTTACCCGATGAATTGGAACTTTACAAAACATATCGTCTTTCCCATTCCGTCCCTTTTTTAGTGCCCTCAGCAGCTAAACTGTTGGTAGATATTGCTCAAAACTTCAGAGACTCACTTTACAGCAAAGAGTTACCACTTTATAAACTTTATCTTACCAGTGTTACACGTACTGATGAAGATGCAGTAGATTTATTCGGTCGAAATATCAATGCCATTGATAATTCGGCACATCGATATGGCACTACTTTCGATATTTCGTGGAAACGTTTTGACCCTGTTGATGGCGATTCGGTGAATCAAGTATTGCCGGAGAGGCTGAAATTGGTTTTGGCACAAGTTCTATTTGATTTAAAAAATCAAAAACGTTGTTATGTGAAACACGAACGTAAACAAGCTTGTTTTCATATTACAGTAAGGGTCGATGAATGAAACGTTTCTTTATTACTCTTGCATATAACGGAAAAAATTATGTCGGCTGGCAGCTTCAACCGAATGTGATGAGCGTGCAGCAAAAAATGCAGGAAGCCTTGAGTACTTTGCTGCGTAAACCCATTGGAATTGTTGGTGCCGGGCGTACCGACGCCGGAGTTCATGCTAAAATAATGGTTGCCCATTTCGATTGGGAGGGAGACCCTTTTAATGCTAAAAATCTTATCGTGAAATTGAATGGTTTTTTGCCAAAAGATATTGCTGTTACCGATATCTACCAAGTCAAGCCCGATATTCATGCTCGCTTCAGTGCGATTTCACGCACTTATAGATATTATGTGACAACGCAAAAAGATCCTTTTCTTTATGAGTTGAAACATCGGGTTTTCTTTGTTCCCGATATTTCTTTGATGAATAAGTTGTGTGAAATATTGAAAGAATACGAAGATTTCACCAGTTTTAGCAAATTGCACTCGAATGTAAAAACCAACAATTGCCGGATTGAAGAGGCTTTTTGGGAAAAAACCGAAAACGATTACGTGTTTACGATTACTGCTAATCGTTTTCTCCGCAATATGGTCAGAGCGATTGTGGGGACATTGCTTGAAGCAGGTCGCGGGCGATTAGATGAAGAGGGTTTCCGCCGCATTATTGAAGCTAAAAATCGCAATTTGGCCGGGACATCTGCTCCTGCTCATGCTCTTTTTTTGGAGAATATCATTTATCCTCTTGATATTCGATTGGAAGAAAAGTGATGAATTTAATCATTCATCGAGAGAAGAAATTCTTCGTTGTTTTTAGTGCGCTTTAACCTTGTCAGTAAAAACTCCATAGCTTCGACTGAATTCATATCGGCCAAGAAATTTCGCAATATCCACATTCTGTTCAATGTTTCTTCCGGAAGTAACAGGTCGTCGCGACGCGTGCTGGATGCATTGATATCCACTGCCGGGAAAATACGTTTATTAGAAAGTTTGCGATCGAGTTGGAGCTCCATATTGCCGGTACCTTTAAATTCTTCAAAAATAACTTCATCCATTTTCGAACCTGTATCAATCAATGCAGTGGCAATAATGGTGAGCGAACCGCCATTTTCGATGTTGCGTGCTGCACCAAAAAATCGTTTGGGCTTATGAAGTGCATTTGCATCTACACCTCCGGATAATACTTTTCCTGAGGCAGGTTGTACGGTGTTGTATGCACGGGCAAGGCGTGTAATGGAATCGAGTAGAATAACCACATCGTGTCCACATTCCACCATGCGTTGAGCCTTACTAAGAACGATTTCGGCAATTTTTACGTGTCGATCAGCCGGTTCATCAAAAGTGGAAGCAATGACTTCTGCATTCACACTACGTTCCATATCGGTAACTTCTTCGGGACGCTCATCAATTAAAAGGATAATCATATACACTTCGGGATGATTGTCAGCAATGGCGTTGGCAATATCTTTCAGCAACATGGTTTTACCTGTTTTGGGTTGAGCTACAATTAAACCACGTTGTCCTTTTCCTATTGGAGTAAAAAGATCGACAATACGGCACGAGAGGTTATCGTTGTGACCTTTTGTGAGATTGAATTTTTCAGTAGGAAACAAGGGCTTCAGGTGGTGAAAAGGGACGCGATCGCGTACTTCTTCGGGATTGCGCCCATTGATTTTATCTACTTTTACCAACGGAAAATATTTTTCGCCTTCTTTTGGTGGACGAATAGGACCTTCTACCACATCACCTGTTTTTAGTCCGAATAAGCGTATTTGCGATTGCGAAACGTAAATATCGTCAGGTGAAGTCATGTAATTATAGTCCGACGAACGTAGAAAACCATATCCTTCCGGCATAATTTCCAATGCACCGGATCCAATTAATATGCCGTCAAAATCAAAAAGAGGTTCTTTTTCTTTTTGCACCTGTTCTTGTGGCGGAGCAACGGATTGATTTTTAGCTTGTGGTTGCTGACGTGGTTGTATTGGCGAAGGGGTTATCAATTCTTCTAAAGAAGGTTTTTCAGTAATTGTCGGTGTATCGACGTCTGTATTTGGCTGATTTCCACCACCCGTGTTTTCTGCTACTACCGGCGGAAGTTTTACTTCCGGTGTGTTGGATTTTTCCTCGTTGCGATGTTTTTTTGATCTGAAAACCAATTGTGTAGGTTTAGATGCTGTTTTTTCGCTATTTTCTTTTCCATTTTTTTTAGCTTCCACACTTGTTTTACTTGCCGTAATGGGGGTCGGTTTTGAATTCGAAATGATATTTTGTGAATTCTTGTCACTTCGTTTATCAGGTGCTTTTTCGGCTTTAGTTGATATAGATGATTCCGGTTTTTTTACTTCTTTTTCGGCTGCAGGTTGGGTTGGTTTTGTTCCCTTGACTTCTTTTTGCTCGGTTTCTTCCGTTTTTTTCCGTTTATTACGTGTAGGGGTTTTAACTTGTGGTTTTGCTTCCGCTTTAGCTTGCTCTTGATTTGCTTGCTTTGCCGAATGATTTTCTTTTATTTTTTGTGTTTCGGCAATAGCTTGTTCGTCAAGAATTTTATAGATTAGTTCTTCTTTTTTGTATGCGTCAGGGCGCCGAATACCCATTTCTCTTGCAAGAGTACGTAATTCTGTGATAAGCTTTTCGTTAAGCTCAATAATATTATAAGCCATCTAAATTGTATTGATTTTTTAGGGTTTAATAAATTAAAAAATAATGTGTATTTGTTTTATTTTGGTAATGCGTTGT
>JAAZMQ010000330.1 GCA_012798745.1 Bacteroidales bacterium | reverse complement strand
GAAACAAAATTACTGATGCAGAGGCTTTTGAAATTTGCGAATACGGATACCAACCCTCTGAAGAGGAAATCAGACAACTGTTCCCTATGTTAAAAAAATAAAGGAAGATGAAACACACAATAGGAATTGACATAGGTGGAACATCAATAAAATATTCACTGGTAGAAGAAACAGGAACTCCTCTTTTCGAGGACAAAATTCCTTCACTGGCAACCGTATCGAAAGATGCTGTCATTGCACAAATTCGAAAGGCAATTCAAGAGGCTATCGGTTACGCAAATTCAAAAAAAATAAAAGTTGCCGGAATAGGAATAGGCACACCCGGAATTATCGACAGCACACAACGGGTAATATTGGGTGGAGCAGAAAACATAAAAGGTTGGGAAAAATTAAAACTTGCGGATATTCTTGAAAAAGAATTCAACCTCCCCGTTTTATTAGCAAATGATGCAAATGCAATGGCACTTGGTGAAACATTATATGGAGCGGGACAAGGTTGCGAAAATATTGTTTTCCTTACAATAGGAACAGGTATTGGTGGAGCGATCATAATAAACGGCAAGCTTTTTAGCGGATACGACAACCGGGGCGGCGAATTGGGGCATGTGCCATTTATTGCAAATGGGAAACAATGTGCTTGTGGCTCAATAGGATGTTTTGAAGCCTATGCATCCACCTCTGCGCTGATAAACCGTTTTATGGAGCAATTCGAAAATGTCGACAAAAAACAATTCGAAGAAGAGGTAGATGGAGAATTAATTGTCCGTTTGTATAAAGAAGGAGATCCCATAGCCAAAAATTGCATGGAAGAGCATTGCGATTTTGTGGGACATGGGATTGGTGGATTTATAAATATTTTTAGTCCTGAATTGGTAATTGTCGGTGGAGGTATTTCCGAAGCAGGAGAATTTTATATCGAAAAAATACGCGAAAGCGCGTTTCATTATGCAATGGCGGATTGTGCCGTAAATACAAAAATAGTTGCGGCGAAATTGGGAAATAAAGCGGGTTATATAGGAGCAGCATCATTGTTTTTTAAGTAGTTTTTAATTTCCTGAGAGGAAGTAGGAAAGCACAACATGTAAATTCAATGAAACGCCGAACATTTTTGAGAACAATCAACTTAACCTTTGCTACTCCATTTTTTATTGGATTTCAAGCTATTAAAAAACAAAAATAACGCTTTAAAGTCCATTGGGGGTTCATGGTTTGAATCCCAACATCACAACAAAGCAGAATTGTTTTTCTCCGACAGTGAAGCGATAAAAATATCGAAATCCGATTTGCGCGACAAAAACAAAGGTGGATGGGCTGGCCAGTTGATAGGATGTACATATGGAGGTCCGACCGAGTTCAAATGGCAGGGTGCGATGATTCACGATGAAATACCTATTCCATGGGATGAATTCTCGTTTGAATTTTGGTACGACCGATTTCCCGGGCTTTATGACGATCTTTATATGGATATTACGTTTGTTTTCGTTTTTCAGGAACACGGATTGAACGCTTCCGCTTTGTTGCATGCCGATGCGTTCGCCCGTGCGGGATATCTTTTATGGCATGCCAATCAGTGTGCCGGATACAACATACTGCACGGAATACTGCAGCCGGAATCGGGACACTATTACAATAATCTGCATGCAGACGATATCGATTTTCAAATCGAGGCCGATTTTGCCGGTTTGATATCTCCGGGTATGATCAATGCTTCATCGGAAATTTGCGACCAGGTGGGTGATATCATGACTTACGGCGACGGTTGGTATGGGGCGTATTCGTAGCGGGGATGTATACTCAGGCTTATGTAAGAGCCGACGTTGGATTCGTTGTCGGCGAAGCATTGAAAGCGATTTCCAGGGAAAGCCGATTTCATCGGGTAATCGCCGACGTTATTCGATGGCATAAGATGTATCCCGACGATTGGAAACGCACATGGTTTGAAATCCAGCGGAAATGGTCACACGAAAAAGAGTGTCCGGACAGGGCTTTTGATCCTTTCAACATCGAAGCAAGTTTAAATGCCGCCTATATCGTGCTTGGACTACTTTACAGGCAGGGAGATTTCGGCAAAACCATCGATATCGCTACCCGTGCAGGTCAGGATTCCGATTGCAATTCTTCGAATACCGGCGGCATTCTGGGCTATGAAAACATTCCCAATTATTGGAAATGCGGGCTTTACAGGGTGGAAAACAGAAATTTCGATTACGTGGACATGTCTCTTCACGAGGTATGCGAAGCAAGTTATGATCATGCCCTGCAAATGATCGCTACCCACAGAGGAAGAATCACGGATGATTCGGCAGAAATTGTATATCAAAGGGTGATTCCCGTAAAGTTGGAACAATCCTTCGAGAATCTTTTTCCCAAAGAAAAAATTTCACACCGATGGCCTTTTGAAGAACAAAACATCGATCAAGAACACAGAGAATATCGGATTGAATTTGAAGGAAACGGCATCGTCATCAGCGGGAATGCCGTAAAAAAAAGTATGACCTTCCCGATTGCGATCTTCGGTTACATGTTTTGTGGATGGAAATTGACCGAACAAATTTCATTGCCGATACAATCATTGATTCGCAAAACGGATATTTACTGGAATTACCGATTACCCGAGGGCAAACATACGATAAAAATAGAAGCGATGGATCACTTATACAAAAATAAAATCACAAATGATTAATTGATAAAACATCATGAAACCTATTCGCGGAGAAAATTTTTAAAGACGGCAGCAGCAACCGCCGCAGGTATCACTATCGTACCGAATACGGTATTGGGCAAGGCATGGGACATACCGCACCCAGCGACAAATTGAACATAGCCGGGATAGATGTTGGCGACATAGAACGCCGCAATCTGGCGAACATGAATACGGAAAACATCGTTACCTTATGCAATGTGGATTGGCACTATGCCGCAAAAACGTTCGACGATTATCCGAAGGCAAAAAGGTTCAAGGACTGGCGGGTGATGTTTGACGAGATGGGCAAGACGATCGATGCGATCATGGTTGCCACTCCCGATCACACCCATGCGGGCGTAGCAGCCCATACCATCACGTTGGGCAAGCATGCCTACATGCAAAAACCGCTGACCTATTCCGTATATGAATCGCGATTGCTCACGCGATTAGCGAAAAAACACAAGATAAATGGGCAACCAGGGCAATTCTTTCGATTGGTGCAGAGAGATTGCCGAATGGGTACAGGCGGGAGTTATCGGCGAGGTATACGAAGCGCATTGTTAGACGGATCGTCCCATTTGGCCACAGGGATTGGACGAACCCAAAGGAGGCGTTCCCGTTCCCCCGACATTGGATTGGGACTTGTTCATCGGTCCGGCCGAAAAACGGCCGTACGATCCGGCATATACTCCATGGAACTGGCGTGGATTTTGGGATTTCGGAACGGGAGCATTGGGCGACATGGCATGCCATATCATGGACCCTCTGTTTTAGGCGCTGGATTTGAAATATCCGATCAGTGTGTCGCCCAGCTCTACTTTGGTAAATCTCTACTCCCCGTCTCAGGCCGAAAAAATAACCTATAAATTTCCCGCACGGCCATCCAAAGGGCAAAGTAAACATGCCCGAATTGAAAGTATACTGGTATGACGGAGGGTTGTTGCCCGAACGCCCCGAAGAATTGAAAGACGGAAAGATGATGGGCGACGAAAACGGGGGCATCATCCTTGTCGGAACAAAAGGGAAAATCATGACGGGTTGCTATGGAATGAATCCGACATTGCTTCCCACCTCGAAAATGCGCGATTTTACACCTCTGTCCCCAACCATCCCTCGCATTAAAGGTGGGAATGGGAACATATGGAATACGAATGCCCATGAACAGGATTGGATCAGGGCCTGCAAGGAATCCCCCAAGAACAGGATCGAATCCTCCTCCAATTTTCAATTTTCGGGTCCTTTCAGCGAAACGGTTTAATGGGCGGTCTTGGCTGTGCGTCTTGCGGGGTTGCACCGGGTATTGCGATGGAATGGAGAGCACATGCGGTTTACCAATATCTCGCCGTCGGATAAATTAAAAATAGTCACCCTCAACAAATATGCCGTTATAGACGGTGACCCGAGATTCAACAGGGAATATGCGGAATTCAATGCCAAAGAGATGGCCGAAGAATGGATAAAACACAGGAACTGGGAATCAAATTCATCGAAATCTATCCGGGCCAAAAACTCGGAGACGGTTTCGGAGAAGAAACGTTCGGATACGGGCTTGACGAAGACCGGATAAAAAACTTAAGGATGCCGCTTCTTCCAGGAACATAAAAATCGTCTCCTCGGGGGTATGGACCACCACGAGAGAGGAATGAGAAAAGATTTTTTCCTTTGCGAAGAACATGGGGATGGAATTCATTGCGGCAGAACCGGCTCATGAAGACTGGGATGTGGTGGAAAACCTCGCAAAGAAACACAAGATAAAGGTAGCCGTTCACAATCACCCGAGCGAACAATCGTACTGGAAACCGGAAATTCTTCTGAACGACATTCGGGAGAGAAGCGAGTTGCTGGGAGCGTGTGCCGATGTGGGGCATTACAAAAGGATGAACCTCGACCCCATTGCTTGTCTGAAAGAACTCGAAGGAAGAATCATCTCGTTGCATTTCAAAGACGTTGCTCCGCAGGGTGAAGAAGAAACGTTGGAAGACGTGGTGTGGGGAAAGGGATGATGGAGGAACTGAAAAGACAAGATTTCAAAGGGTATTTTACGATAGAATACGAGGCCGATTGGGAAAACAACTTACCCCAAATAAAAGAATCGATCGCATATTTCAACCGTGTGGCAAATGACATTTTATAGCGATTTAAAATATAAATAACATAAATTACGAGAAAAATATTTATCCTACTGTTACCGCTTATAACGATATTTGCTTTTTCTTGCGAACATAAAGAAACATCAACCGAACCGGTCACCTATCTCGTCAAAGAGGTGAAGGTATTAAATGCAGAGACCCGCCAAATCACGATAGATAATTTTGCACATACTGTTTTTATCGAATTTGCCGATGGAGTAGATATTTCGAACATGAAAATTCAGATTAAATTGGCTGAAGGTGTCTCCATGGCAACTCCCGAAAACTCAACGGCCATATTCGATTTTATCCGAGGAACACAAAGTTTTACGGTAAAAAAGGAAATATGAAAATAACATATCGATTTAAAATTAAGTTTAAATTCGATCCGACTTTAAAAGGATGGCAAAAAACCGAGACATGGGGCACATTGCCCGAATATTTATCGATTTACAAATACACGAATAAAATAAACAATAAAAACGTAAAAGCATACATTGCTGCTACGGATATGAATAATTCCGCAACACGATTTTCAGTATGGGGGGAAGCCAAATATGAGGGATCTAAACCCACACCAACTCAGTTTTACACAAATTACAACCATCCAAAAGCAGTTATGAATGGTGGTATTTTTATGAAAACTCGTCTGTGGGTTTAATTGTGAGTAAAGGAAAATTGATTAATCCGTAAAACACGGCTTTTTCACGAACCTATAATGGCATCTCGGCTACTTACTACCCAACGTGAGGAGCTTTCGGTTTGAATAGTAATAACACTTTTTCGACACATTGGTGTTATACGCCGGACAATACAACAATTTATTGCTACGAAATTCCTTCGCCAAATAAGCCGGGACAGGTTCCTCAACCGAAGCCGTCAGCAACATTTCCTTCTAAAGGGATTGTTTGGAAACCCAATGAAGCCACCAGCGCAGGACCGGTATTGATAAAAGACGGCGAATACAAAAACACATGGGAAGCAGAAATGTTCGATGAAGCAAGCGGTGTGGGACCAACAACAACCCTCGTTCGGCTATTGACTATACTCCAAGCGGATATCTCATATTTTTCATGTATGAAGGACGTAACAAAACCGAATCAATTCCCGGATTAACGTTGCAAGAGGTAGCCAATAGGCTATTGGAAATCGGTTGCTCCGAAGCAATCAATCTGGATGGCGGAGGTTCTTCATGCATGCTCATCAACGGAAAAGAAACGATAAAACCCATGACGGACGCCAGCAACCCATTACAAGCGCCATAGCCGTTTACTGAAACAAATAATCGATATAAATTGGAATTGTAAAAGAAGTCGGTTTTTCATCCTTTTACGGTATCCCGGCCCCTTGTCCGAATATCGTGAAAGGAATCGAATGCCGTTTTTTCTAATTTCAATGACTTGATTTAAGATTTACAAGCAGTGGTGATTAAACAACGATAACAAAACGTAATATGCAACATGTGATTTGCGTTTTTTGAAGAACAAATAACGTTAATAAGGAGAAAAAACAAAATATAATTCGATAAATTTGTAGTGTTATCGAATCAGAATAATTACATGTACTATGATCACAAGACGAAAATTCATCAAAGATGTTGCGATGGGGACAGCAGCAGTTTCCGTAGGAGGAACTTTACCAACGTTTAGTGCCAAAAGTTATAAAAACATCATGGGTTCAAACGAAAAAATTAGAATAGGGGTTGTTGGTGTAAACTCACGCGGAAATGCACTCGCAATGGGTTTTGCACGCCAAAAAGGATGTGAAATAGGTTGTGTTTGCGATGTTGACAGCAGAGCGATGAATAAATGTATCGCCACTATTGACAAATTAACCGGGAAAAAACCGAAAGGGGAAAGGGATATTAGAAAATTACTTGAATTAAACGATTTAGATGCTGTTATTATTGCTACTCCCGAACATTGGCATGCACCGGCTGCCCTTATGGCTATGAAAGCGGGAAAACACGTATATCTTGAAAAACCGACCAGCCACAATCCGGCCGAAAACGAAATTTTAATGGAGGCTGCAAAAAAATACAAAGTAATAGTTACCACCGGCATGCAACGTAGGTCATGGCCTAATGTCATCAACGCTATTCAAGAAGTCAAAGAGGGAGCTATAGGAAACGTCTATTTCGGAAAAGCATGGTATGCCAATAACAGACCTCCCATCGGAAAAGGTAAAATAGTGCCCGTACCCGAATGGCTCGATTGGGAATTGTGGCAAGGACCTGCTCCACGAGTACCACATTATAAAGACAATTTCCTTCATTATAATTGGCATTGGTTTTATAATTGGGGTACAGGAGAATCCGGGAATAATGCTGTCCATTTTATCGATCTCCTTCGCTGGGGTATGGATCTGACCTATCCCACTACTGTAAATTCTTCCGGAGGCAGATATTGCTATGATGATGATTGGGAATTTCCCGATACGCAGATCATCAATTTTGAATTTGGCAATGACAAACTTATCACATGGGAAGGGAGAAGCTGTAATGGACGCTCTATAGAAGATTCCTCGGCAGGAGCTTCTTTTTACGGGGAAAAAGGAACATTGGTAATTGGAGGTGGAAATGCTTATAAAATTTATGATCTGCAAAATAAAATCATTAAAGACATAGCCAGCAATCTGGAATTTAAACCTGGGGATCTAACAAATCCTGCTGAACAATTAGACGCTTTTCATTTTTCGAATTTTTTAAAAGCGATTAAAGAAAACACCCCGCTAAATGCAGATATCAATACAGGTTGTATCAGCTCAACATTAGCACAATTGGGTAATATTTCGCAACGAACGAAGAAAACATTAACAATCAATCCTAATAACGGGCACATCCTTAATGATAAGGACGCATTAAAATTATGGAGTAGAACTTATGAAAAAGGTTGGGAAATGAAACTATAAAGTCGTATATTTCGCAAACTTGTTATTCAACAATGCCCTTTTTTGTTTCTATGGCTCAAAATAAAGATATCCGCGAAATTATTGAATCGGTGCGGGCAAAATATGCCCCTGATACACGGATTGAGGTTTTTAATATCAAAACATACCGGCAAAAAGATACGTTAATACTGAAAGGGGAAACAACAAATCGCGCTGCATATAATGAGGTGCTGTCTAAAGCCAAAAAAGTTGCGCCACGAGTAAAAGACAGTATCCGACTGCTTCCCGATAAAAAACTCGGTGAAGCAACGTGGGGCGTCGTCTACAATTCAACAGGAACAATTTATTATAATCCGAAATACAGTACAGAAATTGTTTCGCAAGCGCTGCTGGGTACACCGGTGAGAATTCTTGACAAAAAAGGGAGCTGGAAACGAATCCAAACACCCGACAAATATATCGGATGGATAAACGGTTCGGTTGAGCCGATGACAAAAGCAGCTTTGCAAACCTATCTACAACAGCCGAAAATAATTGTAACCTCATTGCATGCCTTTTCGTATGAAAAACCGAATGCGAAATCTCAAAACATTTCCGACTTGGTGGCCGGTGATATATTGGTGGTGAAAGATAAAAAAAGAAAATTTTACCATGTATCGTATCCCGACGGCAGAGAAGCTTTTGTGTCGAAAACCAATGCTCAACCCTTCGAAAAGTGGATAAAAAGCCGGTTATTGACAGGCGAAGAGATTGTGAAAACGGCAAAACAATTCATAGGTATTCCCTATTTATGGGGAGGAACCTCCTCAAAAGGAATGGATTGCAGCGGATTCACTAAATTGGTGTATTTTATGCACGGCATAGTTCTCGCTCGCGATGCATCGCAACAAGTTCTTTCAGGCAAACTGATCGACGAAAAAGGGAACTTCGAGAATGCTCAGCCGGGTGATCTGGTATTTTTTGGAACAAAAGCTTCCGGCGAAAATTCCAAGGAACGTGTGGTGCACGTGGGTATTTATATCGGCAACAAACGGTTTGTTCATGCAGCGGATTACATCCGAATCGGCAGCTTCGATTCGGCCGACCTCTTGTATGACGAATACAATACCGGTCGGTATTTATGCACAAAACGTATACTTGGCGAAATTAATACACCCGGTATCGAAGAAATCGATAAAAATATGTTTTATTGTCCGAACGAATGAAATTAAAACAGGATGAAACTGTCATGGACTCCTTATAACCTTCAACTGAGACACGTTTTCACGATTTCCGGCTTTTCGCGAAAAACCACACCTGTGGTGCTTACTAAAATCGAATTCGATGGCCTGGAAGGTTACGGAGAGGCTTCTCTCCCTCCCTACTTAGGTGAAACACAGGTATCGGTTATCAACTTTCTAAAGGAGGTAGATCTTTCGGGATTCCATGATCCTACCCACCTGGAAGAAATCCTTGAATATGTAGATCGGATAGCTCCGGGAAATACAGCAGCAAAAGCTTCGGTTGATATTGCATTGCACGATTTGGCGGGAAAAATTATCGGCGTCCCCTGGTACAAGATATATGGTCTGGATAAAATGAAGGCTCCCGATACTACGTTTACCATTGGCATCGATACCGATGAAATGATACGCGAAAAGACCAAAGAAGCCTTAGGACGATTCAACATACTGAAAGTAAAAGTGGGCGGAACTGACGATAAGCGTGTAATAGAAGCCATTCGTAGTGTTACCAACCTTCCTCTGACGGTGGATGCCAATCAGGGGTGGAAAGATAAACACTATGCATTGGATATGATTTACTGGATGAAGGAGAAAGGCGTAGTGATGGTGGAACAACCGATGGCAAAAGACGATTACGAAGGCAATGCCTGGATTACCGAAAACAGCCCTCTACCGGTTTTCGCCGATGAATCGGTGCAGCGACTTCATGATATAGAACGGGTGAAAGGAGCATTTTCGGGGATCAACATCAAATTGATGAAATGTACCGGTATGCGTGAAGCATGGAAAATGCGCCATCTTGCCCAAGCGTTGGGGATGAAGGTGATGATCGGCTGCATGACAGAAACATCGTGCGCCATATCGGCCGCGGCACAACTTTCATCGGGGCTCGATTTTGCCGATCTCGACGGTGCGTTGCTCATTGCCAACGATTGTTTCGATGGGGCAAAGCTCGAAAACGGCAAAATAATTGTAGCCGATTTGCCGGGAATCGGTGTAAAATTAACCCAAAAAGCAATACGTTTCTTCAACGAAT
>JAAZMQ010000040.1 GCA_012798745.1 Bacteroidales bacterium | reverse complement strand
CCGCAGGCGTTTGACGAAGATTTGCATATTACCGCAGTGGGCGGGGATGTGAGTATTATACAGTTGGCGCCCGATTTAGAGGAGGAGCGATCGAATACGGTTAATTTTTCGGCCGATTTTTATAAGACCTTTGGTGCCGTTCAGGCTAATTTGCTGCTTGAGGGTTTCTATACTCATCTGAAAGATGTCTTTTTACTGGAGAAAATTGGACAAGACGAGCAGGGGAATATCCTGTTGGAACGAAGGAACGGGTCGGGGGCAGTAGTTAAAGGTGTTAATATTGAAGGTAAAATTGTACCCATCCGCCCAATTGAAATTCAGATGGGGGTTACTTTTCAGCGAAGTACATACGATGAGCCGGAGAGTTGGAGCGATAACGAGAATATTGCTCCTCAACGTAGAATGTTCCGGACACCCGATCAATACGGGTATTTTACTGCAAGTTATTCGTTGAAGGATCAACTTAATTTTTCGCTTTCGGGAGTTTATACGGGCAGCATGTTGGTGCAGCATTTTGCCGGTTTCATTCCTGAAGACGCCGAAGTTATTACGCCGTCGTTTTTTGATTTGTCGTTTAAAATAGCTTATAATTTTAAACCGGCTTTCAATACACGATTGCAATTGAATACCGGAGTTCAGAATATATTCAACAGCTATCAGAACGATTTTGATCAGGGTCCTTTCAGGGATTCGGGATACATATACGGGCCTTCGTTGCCTCGTACCTTTTTTGCGGGATTGAAACTTTCCCTATAAGAATCATCTATACCGGTTGAAGTGAAACAGCATTTTTGAAGAATGCTTTCAAGTATAAAAAAATCCTGAGTGTTGATTGTTCACTCAGGATTTTTATAATTCGGGTTATTTACTCGTTTTTTAGCTTCAATGTTACCTTATTTTCTTGAATTCTTCTTTCATTCGTTCAAAATCGGTCAACCAGGCTTCGATGTCTTCCTCGTGTTCCAACTCATCTTCCAGAATTTCTATGGCCATTTCGTGTGTTGCGTAATCTTTACCATCGGTAAAATCCGCAATCTCTTGGTAGCGTCGGATAGCACATCGTTCTCCTCTTAGGTTTTGCTCAAGAATAACTTCAACATAGGGATCGCTAGGTTCTTCATAAGCACAACGTGACAGTTTTGTCCACTCTTGAGGATTGAGAACAGGTGTACCCCCTAATTGAATAATTCTCTCTGCGATCTTTTCTGCATGCTCTAACTCTTCTTCAGCATGGGTCATAAGTTCAGGCTCTATTTCGCTTCTCATCGGGCCTTCCATTACTTGGGCTCCAATCCAATACTGATAATATGCCAGCCATTCTTCCGAGAGGGCTGCATTGAGCATTTCCAACAGTTTGTCGACATCAACTGATGCTACTTTAATTGCTTCTTTTCCCATTTTGTTTAATTTTTTAGTGGTTAATAAAATCAATTTGTAATTGCATTTTTTTTACGTCGATATCAAAGAAATCGACTGTCATTGATTTATAAATAAACAATTACTTCGGGATAAAAGTTCGATTCAATGTAAAGGTGCAAAACGTTTTCTGTTTATCAACTCGTTTATTTTGATTACTTTTGCGTTTTTAAAATAAAAAACAGCGATGCTTTTTAATATACAGTGTAAAGATACGGAAGAGTTATTTGAAACTCCTATAGTGCAGCAGACCGCCTTTTGGTCTGAGGTGAAAGCACAATTGGGTGCAGATACACGGGCCGTTAATTTTAAAGTGTATCAATCGGATCTTTTTCATCGATCGATGGATGATAAAACGATTATTTCTTCCGATATTTTGGCGATAATATGGCAAATTGACCGTAATCACTCCATAGCTTATATTCCTTATGGTCCTGAGCTTGAGCCTTCGGAAGAATTTCAAGGGATGTTTTTGGAAGAGCTTTCGGAAAGCATTCGGCCTTTTTTGCCGAATGACTGCATACTTATTCGTTACGATCTCTGTTGGCAATCGTATTGGGCAAAAGACGAAGAACATTTCGACGAAAACGGCATATGGAAGGGGCAACCCGATTCGTTGACTCAAGAATTTCGTTTCAATTTTAATACACACCGGTGGAATTTCAAAAAAGCATATTTCAATATTCTGCCCTCTAATACCATTTATTTGGACTTGGAGCAAGACACCGATGCGATTCTGCGAAAAATGAAACCCAAAACACGTTACAACATTCGTTTGTCGGCAAGGAAAGGAGTAGAAGTAAAATCGATGGGACCGGAAGGATTGGATATTTGGTATGAGCTTTACAAGGAAACGGCTGCACGAAATCATCTCTTGCTTAACGATATCAGTCATTTTGAAGCTGTACTTAAGGCCAAATGCAATAATAGTCGATCGCCGGCTGATGTGCGTTTGCTAATAGCCGAATGGAATGCCAAGCCGTTAGCGGCTATGTTTTTGGTGATGACAGCCAACAGGGGATCTTATCTTTATGGCGCTTCGTCGTCGCAACACCGTAATCTTATGGCTACTTATGCGTTACAATGGGAAGCCATCCAATTGTCAAAAGCCAATGGCTGTACGGAATACGACATGTTCGGCATTTCGCCTTCGCCCGACCCGGCGCACCCCCTGTATGGACTCTACCGGTTTAAAGCAGGTTTTGGTGGCGAAATTTACCATAGCCTTGGTTGTTGGGATTATCCGTTGGATGAAGAAAAGTATGCACTTTTTCGTGCATCGGAAATCAACAGTCAAGGTTATCATTTGAGTTGATCGGATTATTTACGGGGGATAGTGTCACCGTTTATAATTGCCATATCAGTACGCTTAAGACCAATAGTGCTAAAATAGGGTTCCAAATTACCTCTTATCCGAATTTCTTTTCCTAAATTTTCCGGGTGAACCTGTAGGTTAAGTCTTTCTTTTACAGCAGTTGTTGCTTTGGTTGATGTGGTTAACTGCACAGGAAAAGTTCGGGAAGAATCCGTTTCATGTGGTGTGGCAGCCAAAGCTATGTTGGATGCTTTTGTTACGCTATTCGCATTGTTAACAAACGATTTGTACGAGCTGCCCGAATAATATCCCACAATAAATCCTTTGATCCACACATCGGTTTTACCTTGGTTTGCCAGGGCTTCTTTTATTGTGAATGGATTGTCGATTGTTCCGCCGGTGGTTTCCGGAGTCGAAATTTTCCCGATAACTATATTTTCCGACGGGGCGGCTATCCAGTCTGAAATTATTGCTTGAGAAACCGATAATGCTTCTTTTGTAAGGGTGATATTATAGGTGTACTGTGTAGATTTCTCAAAAGAAGTAATATTGATGGCTTTATCCAGTGGAAAAGCAAAAGTATTGGATGCTATCGATATGATCAGTTCTTTGTTTTTCATGGACGTCATCGGCAATAAAATGGCCTCAGCTGTTCTACCATCGGCACTTACATTGAACGAGATGTTGCCGGTGGAGGTGGGAGAGGAAAGTTGGCCGTTATCAAGCGAGAAAGTTGCCTTTGTCCCTACGCCGGTTATTTTGGCTGAGAGTCCGCTTAAATCGTGCAAAGGATCTTCCGGGATAATATTCAAAATTACTTTTGTCAATTGATGCACAAAAGCCAAATTAATGTTGAGTTGTTCAGAATTTACCGCTTCCGCATTATCTGAATACAACAAATCGATATCCGGCAAGTTGCTTTGATCTGTGATATCCACAGGATATTTCATATCAGAAAGAGCTGCCTTGTAGGGATAATAAGCCACAAATGAAGCATTGGAACCATCGATGGGGAAATTGATCGCTTTTTTGGTATCGGCAACTCTGAAAATTGATGTGCCATCGGTAATATATTTTACATTATTTGCTTGAATTGCACCCGACCATTTATCGTTGGATTTTTTCATATAAATTCCAATTGCGTCATTTTTTTCCCAGACGGTATTGAAAGCGCGGGTCTGCATCGCATGGATGGCAGCATTTACAGTGATGTATTGTTTTACATGTTCAGGAGTCGGATAATCTTGAAAACACGAAGTTAACATAAAGGCAATGATAGAGCTTAGAAATAAATGATTTCTTTTCATGATGATAAGTTGTTTATCGAATTTGTGCTTTTCGCAAAGATAAAATTCAAATTACCTCCTATTAATCGGATGTTGATCTCTTCGAATTAATAGGAGGTAAGTGTTATTTCCTTGTTATTCATTGTTATATTTTCAGGAAATTCGTAATGATTTACCCGGGCGAAGTATGGTTTTTGTCGTTATGTTGTTTAAATTACAGATTTTTTTAACCGATATACCATAAAGTTTGGCTATTCCGCTTAATGTATCCCCTTTCTTAATGCGGTGATATTGTACCTCGCCTGAAACGTATTTATTATTGGTGTTATCATTATTATCGGACGATGCTTGATAACTTTCTCCCGGTTTGAGTACAGATCTACTGCTCGCTGTAGTTTTTTTGAAGCTGGAATTGGTTACTACATATTCGTCGCGATGGCATACTTTATTGTTGAAGTCGACAATGAAATTTGGATTAATCGGGCGCCCTAAAAAACGTGTTTCGAAATGAAGATGTGGACCGGTTGAACGACCTGTATTCCCTGCCAAACCTATAGGTTGTCCCGATTTGACAAAATCATTTTCGTTTACCAGAAATTTGGACAAATGACCATAAACTGTTTCCAGACCATTTATATGACGGATTACGATATAATTACCGTATCCTCCCCGTTCATAATCTCTTACCCTGATTTTCCCGTCAAAAGCAGCATAGATAGTATCCCCGGTCTTTGCTTTGAGATCAACACCGTAATGGTACCTTCTGCTGCCTCTTCTGCCAAAGTTGGAAGTCATATGACCATTGCAGGGTATTGAAAAATTCGATAAATCTACCAAGAAAGAATCGGGTACATTTACCGAAGAACCATAAGCATTGACATAGCTATTACTCCAAAGTCCACCGTAGATATCATCGGCAGGAATATCAGCAGGATTCCACTCTTCTCTTTCAGTCGCCGCTTCATTCAGAATGGACATGTCCATTTTGAGTTTTATTCCGTCTGCAAATAAATTTGATTTCTGGTCGTTGGAGCTGTGCGATTGTTTGTAGATAATTTCGGGTCTTGTTGTGTTTTTTGTAGGTTTCGATTGTGAGAAAGCAGTTAACCCGATAAATAGTAATGTTGTCGACAAAATAATTTTCCCTTTGGAAATTATACTCACTTCTTCCATAAGTTGCATTTCAAAATATATTTTTAATTTTAATTTGAAATTGTTTTTCGCAATTAATATTCATCATTGGCATAAATGTGAACATGCATCAATTGCGGATAATCAAACAATTCTGTGGGTGAGAAAAATCGCTCTAATTCTATTTCCGCTGTTGCAGGTGAGTCGGATGCATGTACGATGTTCTCCTGAACACTCATGCTATAATCACCTCGGATTGTGCCCGGTTGAGCTTCTCTACCGTTTGTTGTGCCGGACATTTTTCTTACCACTTCTACCGCATCAATGCCTTTCAACGCCACGACAATTACCGGACTCATCTTCATTGACTCTTTGATCCGTTGAAAAAACGGTTTTTCTTTTAAATGTGCATAATGTTCTTCTAAAACCTCATCTGTTAAGGATATCATTTTCATTCCGACTATTTGCAGGCCTTTTTTTTCGAATCGGGAAATTACTTCACCCACTAGGCCTCGCTGGATGGCAGATGGTTTTAGAATTACTAATGTTTTTTGCATTGAGCTTGCAGAAACTTATTAAAGAAAGACCTTTAATTGCCGTTTTTTTCCTTTTAATTCATGCCAAAGTAAACTTTTTCTTTTTTTTCATCCAAAAAAATGACATTCAAATTTCGTTTCAAAACCCGGAATGAAAGAAGAAAAACACAAAATAATCATACAAGTAGTTGTATAGCAGTAAAATAGAGAAAAACATGTTTTGCAACATGTTTTAAATGTTTTGATGATTTTAAAAGATATTTAACCTGAAATTAAGGGAAATCACAGATTGTCACCCAACTGTTCATTGAGTATCTTAATAAGCGTTTTTTGATTTTTTATGTTATGTGGCGCAAATCACTTAGAATTAATGGTAATTTATAGATAGTTTTGTGTATTTTTGCGCTTAGAAATCTTTCAAGGAGGGGAGGGAGAGACTACTCGCCATTTGTATTTGTATTAATATTTTATTATTTGCCCATAATGAAACGATATAAATTAATTGACACCATTACCGGTTGGGTGATTTTTGCCATAGCGGCAGTTGTTTATCTATTGACAATTGAGCCTACTGCAAGTTTTTGGGATTGTCCTGAATTCATTGCCTGTGCTTATAAGCTGGAAGTAGGTCATCCGCCCGGAGCCCCTTTCTTCATGTTAGTGGGTAATCTTTTTACACAATTCACATCCGATCCCACTCAGGTTGCCAAGATGGTAAATGCCATGTCGGCCTTAATGAGTGCGTTTACCATTCTGTTTCTTTTTTGGACGATTACACATCTGACAAGAAAGCTGGTGTTGAGTAGCAATAAAACCGAGCTTACTCTTGGACAGACCATTGCTGTGATGGGGTGTGGTATTGTTGGGGCTTTGGTTTATACCTTTTCCGATACGTTTTGGTTTTCGGCCGTAGAAGCCGAAGTGTATGCGTTTTCGTCCATGTTGACGGCGTTGGTTTTTTGGTTGATATTAAAATGGGAAGACAATGCCGAGAAACCGCATTCCGAGAAGTGGATTATTCTTATCGCATACATTATGGGGCTTTCCATTGGCGTTCACTTGCTCAATTTGCTATGTATCCCTGCTATTGTTTTGGTATACTATTACAAAAAGAGCGAGAATGTTTCATGGAAAGGAGGATTGGGTGCTTTATTGATCTCCTTTGCACTAATTTTTATCCTGATGTATGGGATTATTCCGGGATTCACTAAAGTAGGGGGATGGTTTGAATTGTTCTTCGTAAATACGGTGGGTTTACCCTATAATGCCGGTTTATTTATTTACCTTGCCTTGTTGGTCGTTTGCATTGTATGGACTCTTCTGGAGAGCATGAGAGATAATCCCCATTCGAAAAGGGTTAAAACAACCTTTCTATTAAGTTTGGGCATGTCGGGAATCCTGTTTATGGGCGATAATGTTTTGATATGGCTTATTTTAATAGGTGCGGCTTTTTATTTGGTTTTCCGATACAAGAAAACGAATATCAAATTCATTAATCTTGTTACCTCTTGTTTGCTGGTTATATTGATTGGTTTTTCGGCCTATGCTATTATTCCTATCCGTTCGAGCGCTAATCCGCCGATGGACGAAAATTCGCCCGAGGACGTTTTTGCATTGGCTAGCTACTTAAATCGTGAACAATATGGAGAAACCCCACTTATTTATGGTCATACCTATGCTTCACAAATAGAAAGAAAAGCAGATGGATCGCCGGTTGTAGTAAAGGAGAAAAAAAGATACGCGAAAGCGTTTAAAAAATCGCCCGACGAAAAAGAACGGTATGTGGTAGTGTCTACTTCTCCCATATATAAATATACAAACACAATGTTTTTTCCCCGTATGCATTCAACAAGTCATAATCCGGGGTTTACAAATCATATGATAGGGTATCGTCAATGGGGAGGTGTAACCGATCCGAATAGAAAACCTACGATGAGCGAAAACCTAAGGTTTTTCTTTAACTATCAGCTCAATTATATGTATTGGCGATATTTTATGTGGAATTTTTCGGGGAGACAAAACGATATTCAAGGGGATGGGGGAATTACCAAAGGAAATTGGATTACGGGCATACCTTTTATAGATGATAAGGTATTGGGTCTTGGACCACAAGATAATATTGCTCCGGATGTTGCCGACAATAAGGGGCGAAACATCTATTTTATGTTGCCTTTCATTCTAGGCATTATTGGGATTGTGTATCAATTATCGCTCAAAGAAAAAGGGTTCAAAAGTTTTTCCATTGTCTTTATGCTGTTTTTCATGACAGGGATAGCTATTGTGATGTATCTCAATCAAACTCCTTTTGAACCCCGTGAACGCGATTATGCTTATGCCGGTTCTTTTTATGCCTTTTCCATTTGGGTGGGAATGGGAGTGGCAGGGATTAGTTTATTCCTGCGAAAGTATTTGAAAAATACGGCAGTAGCGACATCTCTTGCCACAGTAGCTTGTTTTTTTGTTCCTATCCTGATGGCAGCTCAGAATTGGGATGATCATGATCGGTCGGAAAGATATATGGCGCGCGATACGGGAATGAATTATCTGAACTGTGTGGGTAAAAACGGTATTATTTTTTGCAATGGCGATAACGATACTTTTCCGCTGTGGTATTTGCACGAGGTGGAAGAATTCCGTACCGATACCCGCGCATGCAATTTAAGTTATTTGCAAACAGAGTGGTATGTCGATCAGATGGTGCGTCAGGCATATGAATCGGAACCCTTACCTATCAAATGGCCGAGGGAAAGATATGCTAGTGATGCCGGCTCTCATGCTTATATTCTAACAAGGAAAGAAATTGAACGTATATTGCAACAAAATAATATTCCGCCGGTTTCTTATCATTTGTATTACGATACGAATGTGTTTAAGGATACAGTACCGCTTAAGCAAACAATGGAAAATTTGCGAACGGGAATCAATGCAACGCCCAAAAATCCGTTTCCTTCGTTGGACAATGAACCGATTATTCCCGGTAATCTTTTGTACCTCGACGTGGATACGGCAAAAGTGAAGTGGGCGGAATTCCATTCCAAACCGGCAAACCGAATGTATATCCATCTCGGAAATAAATCGGTAGCTTACCGACAAGAGTTAATGGTATTGGAAATGCTCACCAATATCAACGATGATAATTGGGGAAGACCTATTTCATATGCGGTAACAGTAGACAGGAATTTGTATGCGCCTGTTGCCAACAATTTAACACTTGAGGGAATTGCTTATCGGATCACGCCGGGTACGCCGTTGAGTAATGGAGTAAATGTTGATGTTGCTTATGATCTCATGATGAATAAATTCAGATGGGGCGGAATAGATAAAGATCCGGATATTTATCTCGACGTTACTTGTCGGAACATGGTTTACACCTTCCGAATGTATTTTTCCCAATTGATTGAGGCGTTGATCAATGAAGGAGAAAAAGATAAAGCCCTAGCTGCGCTTGACAAATGTACTACGGTTATGCCTTCGAAAGCAGTGCCTTACGGAACGGAAGGATTGATGTTAGCCAGGGCTTATTATCAGCTAGGACAAGCTGAAAAGGGCCAAGCCCTCATTGATGAAATTAGTGAAAGAATCAGTAAAAATTTGGCGTGGTTCGATCGTCTTACACCTCAGCAAATGGCTGATTCATGGATTGATATTTCGAGGAATAATCTGGATCCGTTATTGTTGATTTCTGATATTTATCAACGCTATAATAAGGAAAAGTATCAACCACTGGTAGATGATCTTTTAGAACGAGCACAATTTTATTATATGAGAGGTATCACTCCACTGGGTGATTCCATTGTGCAGGAAATTACTAATGTGTCTATTCGTGGCTTTTATAGTTCGGGTGCAGACTCGATAAGTCAGAAAATGAATGAGCAAAATGTGCAAAAGACATTAAAATTAATGCAGCAATTTAATCCGAAATTACTCGAACAGTACGATATGAATAAATAAAAACAAAGGCCTCTTTCAGTGAGACGAAAATTGGGAGAGGCCTTTTTATTTGATTATTTTTATGTTCATAGAGCGACCTCCTCTATTTTATCGCATGTTTTATCCGGGTGCGGTTTGGAGAATAAAAAACAGTAGGGAAAAAATGGTCTATTTAACTTTTGATGATGGGCCTATTCCTGAAGTTACTCCTTGGGTTTTGGATGTACTTGATAAATATCAGATTAAAGCAACTTTTTTTTGTGTAGGTGATAATGTTAGAAAACATCCATCCCTATATCGTCAAATCATTGAAAAGGGGCATATTACGGGTAATCATACCTTTAATCATATCCAAGGGTGGAAGCACAATACCAACTATTTTATTGATAATACACAAAAAGCAAATTCGTATATTCAATCTCCTTTTTTTCGTCCGCCTCATGGGCATATTCTTCATTCACAATTTGTTTTTTTGAAGAAAAAAGGGTATAAATTTATTATGTGGGATGTCGTTACGCGCGATTACAGTAAATATATGACACCCGAGAAAGTACTGAACAATGTCAAAAAATATGTACGAGATGGATCGATTATTGTGTTTCACGATTCGTTGAAAGCAGAAAAAAACTTGAGATACGCCCTTCCCTTGGCTATTGAATGGCTGAAAGGTGAAGGGTATTCTTTTGGATTAATTCATTGATTAATATAATATTAAATAGTTAAAATCTACTGTTTTTATTTTTCTTATTCATTTTGATTTTAAAACCAAACCAACCGCTCGTTTCTGTTGTTGTGTTTAAACACCGGATTCGTTTCATTTTTTGTACTTTTGCGTGGAATTTTTTATTAAAGATTGTAGAATGGAGAAAAAAGGTTTACCGTTAGCATTAGGAACAGAAAAAATAAGGAACTTGCTTATTCAGTATTCGTTGCCTGCGATTGTGGCAATGGTGGCTTCATCGTTATATAATATAACTGATAGCATCTTCATTGGCCATGGCGTAGGAGCGTTGGCAATTTCGGGCTTGGCAGTAACCTTCCCTTTCATGAATCTTTCTGCTGCTTTTGGTTCATTGGTTGGGGCAGGAGCCGCGACGTTGATGTCGGTTAGGTTGGGGCAAAAAGATTATTCTACAGCTAATCGCATCTTGGGAAACGTATTTGTGCTCAATGTGATTTTTGGGTTGGCATTTATGATTGTTTCTCTGATTTTCTTGGATCCGATACTTTGTTTTTTTGGGGCAAGTCCTGCTACGTTGCCCTATGCGCACGATTATATGCTGGTTATTTTATTGGGTAATGTTTTTACTCATATTTATATTGGTCTTAACGGCATTTTGCGTTCATCGGGGAATCCCAGGAAAGCGATGTATGCAACGTTGGTCACTGTAGTGTTAAATATTATATTGACACCACTATTTATTTTCGGATTTAATTGGGGCATTAAAGGGAGTGCGTTAGCGACTGTTATTTCGCAAATCATAATGCTTGTCTGGCAAATAAAGTTTTTCAGCAATAAAGAAAATTTTATTCATCTGCAAAAAGGTATTTTCAGACTCGACCCCAAAATCGTCAAAGACTCGCTAGCCATCGGCATGTCGCCTTTTTTGATGAATGCGGTTGCGTGTGTTATTGTTATCCTCATTAATCAAACATTGATAAAATACGGGGGTGATTTGGCTGTGGGTGCTTATGGTATCATCAATCGTGTTTCGTTTCTTTTTGTAATGGTAACCGGGGGATTAAACCAAGGCATGCAGCCCATTGCGGGATATAATTTTGGTGCGCGCAACTATAAACGTGTAAATGAGGTTTTAAAACTTACCATTTTTATGGCGATAGGTATTATGACCTTTGGTTTTTTGATTGTGGAGCTTTTCCCTGAGGTTGTGGCTTCTGCATTTACCAAGGACCCGACATTAATTCAATTGGCAGCGGAAGGGTTGCGTATTGTATTTTTGTTTTTTCCGATTGTTGGATTTCAAATGGTTGTTACCAACTTTTTCCAGAGTATAGGGATGCCGGGTAGAGCGGTTTTTTTGTCTTTGAGCCGCCAGCTGCTTTTTCTGTTGCCTTTTTTATTAACTTTACCCAGTATTTACGGATTAAAAGGCGTGTGGTACAGCATGCCGGCTTCAGATTTGCTGGCCTCTTTGGTAGCCGCTTATATGCTTTTTGTGAACTTTCGGAAGGTTATTAAAAGAAATACAAAAATTACTCGTTGAGTTTAATGGGAATAGGTCATATGAAGGAAAAATATGTTATCACTATCGGTCGTCAACTTGGCAGCGGAGGGCATTTGATTGGCGAAGAATTGTCGCGACAGCTCGGTATTCCTTTATACGATAAGGAACTTATCGAGCTTGCCTCAAGGGAAAGTGGTTTGAGTAAAGAGTTTTTCGAAAAAATGGATGAAAAGAAGACGCATAGCATCTTTGGCGGTTTTTTTGGACTACGTAATGCCACGGTGGATGAGATTTATTTAAACGAGAGCTATCTTTGCAATGAAACCTTGTTTAAGATTCAAAGCGATGTTATACGTAATTTAGCAGAGAAACAGTCGTGCATTTTTATTGGGCGTTGCGCCGACTATGTACTGAAGGACCATCCTCGTGCGGTGAATATTTTCATTACGGCCGATATCGAAGATCGGATAAAGCGGGTTAGCGAAGTTTATCAGTTGGCTCCGAGAGATAAAGCCCTTGCTTATATAAAGAAAATGGATAAAAAAAGGGCAGGTTATTATAATTATTATACCGATAAAAAATGGGGCGCAGCCGAATCTTATCATTTATGTATGAATTCTTCGGTCCTCGGCATCGAAAAAACCGTGGCATACGTCCGTCGTTTTGCGGAAGAAAAACTAGGGACAAGGATTAACCCATGAAACGGTAATAAGTTTTTGCTACGTTTTGGTAAACGTTTTGAATTTATGGGCATAGCAGTGCATGGCACACTTCAATTCTTGCGAAAAGAGGGTGAATAAACCCATAAACACGGCAAAGAAAAAAGGGTGAATTTTTTGTCACGAAAGGGAACCTTTTATTTGTCTTTTCGAGCATAAGTAAAAAAAGTATAGTCGAACGGATGTCTATTGTCGGCATCCTGTTTTTTTTTCTCAATGAGAGTCCATTCGTTCAGGTTGATGGCGGGGAAAAAAGTATCGGCATCGTCAAACGTATGATGAATGCGCGTAAGGTATAAGGTATTCGCCCGGTCGATAATCTGCCGGTATATTTGCTCTCCCCCGATAAAAAAGACTTTATCTTCGTTTTCGCAATGCTGCCACACCTCGTCGAGCGAATGACACACGATGCAGTCTTGGTATTCGGCATTCTTTTGTGAAGTCAAGACTATATTTTTGCGGTTGGGCAACGCACCTTTGGGCAACGATTCAAAGGTTTTTCGTCCCATCACCACCGTGTGATGTTCCGTAATTTGTTTGAAACGTTTCAGATCATTGGGTAAATGACAGAGCAAATTACCTTTTTTGCCAATGGCATTATTTTCATCCGTGGCAACGATAACGGCAATTTCGCCGGGGAATTCATTTTCCTTGGTTGTGTTATTTTGCATTCTTCACGTTTTGAAAATAAATGATTGAGCGAATTATTATACGGATAAAATTATAAAATTTTCTCTTGCAGCACTAATCTTTACCGGTTGATCCTTTTAATCGAATAGCGTTGACCAATTTTTACGAAACCGACATTCAAACAAATAAGACTAAACCGAAACCTCTCCTTTGATGTGCGGATGGGGATTGTAGTCGACGAGTTCGAAGTCTTCGTATTTAAAACTGAAAATATCTTTTACATCGGGATTGATGATCATCTTGGGCAAGGGACGAGGTTCCCGCGTGAGTTGCAATTTTATTTGATCCAAATGATTCAGATAAATGTGTGCATCGCCCATCGTATGTATAAAATCGCCCTCCTGCAAACCCGTTACCTGCGCCATCATTTTTAACAGCAAGGCGTAAGAAGCGATGTTAAACGGAACACCCAGAAAAACGTCGGCACTGCGTTGGTAAAGCTGCAGGCTCAGTTTGCCGTCGGAAACATAAAATTGAAAAAGCGTATGACACGGAGGAAGGTTCATATTGGGCAAATCGGCCACGTTCCACGAGCTGACAATGATCCGCCGCGAATCGGGATTATGTTTGATCATATCCACCGCTTCTGCGATTTGGTCGATGCGTCCACCATCGTAATGAGGCCACGAGCGCCATTGATACCCGTAAATATGGCCAAGTTCGCCATTTTCGTTTGCCCATTTGTCCCAGATGTGTACGTCGTGTTCATGCAGGTATTTTACGTTTGTGTCGCCTTTCAAAAACCAGAGAAGTTCGTATATAATGGATTTCACGTGCAATTTTTTGGTGGTAAGAAGCGGAAATCCGTCACTCATTTTGTAACGACTCTGGTGTCCGAAAATACTGATTGTTCCGGTTCCGGTGCGGTCTTCTTTCTTTATACCTTCATCGAGAATACGTTGAAGTAAATCTAAATATTGTTTCATTGTGCTTTCCTTTCTAAAAAAGAGTTTTATATAATAGGATCTAAAAATGCGTTTTCTGTTGTATTCCTGGAGTCGGATAACCGATTCGGGAATCGTATTAGCACAAATTTACAAGATAATTTTCAATTTATCTACTGCTACGCAAAAAATAATTTTGAGATAAATAATTTGGTGCAATAAAACAAGATACTATGAAGGGTTTATGAAAAGAGGCAACGCATCTGCCACCACAAAAGAACTGCCTCCGATAAAAATAAAATCGTTTTCCGTTGCCTTTTTTCTTGCTGCGTGTACCGCATCTGCCACATTGTGGAAGGTATTTCCCCACAATTGGTGATTTGCCGCTTCTTTGGCCAGTATTTTTTCATCAAGAGCCCTTTCTACTGAAGGTTTTGTGAAATAATACTCGGCATTTTTAGGCAATAGCGGCAGTATGGCCTGAAGATCTTTGTCTTTTACCACCCCGAAGACGATATGCAGTCGGTCGTATTTTTCCGATTCCAATTGTTTGCCGATATATCGGATTCCGTGCGCATTATGCGCAGTATCGCATACGATTTTCGGTTTATCCTGCACCCTTTGCCACCGCCCCATCAGTCCGGTTAATTCCACTACATGTGCAAAACCATCGTAAACAGCGTCTTTGGGGATGCCATATCCCATTTTTTTGAGCTCTTCAACGGCAGTTAACACCGTTTTGGCGTTTTTTTCCTGCACAAATCCCCCCAATTCGTCGATGAGGCCGGGATATTCTTTGCATTGAAAAATCCATCCCGACGAGGTTTTTTGCGCATGGAAGTCGTTGTTGTTTTCGGCAAAGACGATGGGCGCATGTTGCGCAGCTGCTTTTTCCACAAAAACCCGGCGAACGTCTTCGTTTTCAATTTCCCCGATCACCACCGGAGTGTAGGGTTTGATGATTCCGGCCTTTTCGCCGGCTATTTTGGAGAGGGTATTTCCCAGATATTGGGTATGTTCGATTCCGATGTTGGTAATGACGGACAAATCGGGCGAGATGATGTTGGTGCTATCCAGCCGTCCGCCCAGGCCGACTTCGATTACGGCTACATCGACCTTCTGCTTGGCAAAATACAGGAAACCCATCTCCATTGTCAATTCAAAAAATGAAGGGTGAATGGGTTCAAATGCCTCCCTGTATTTTTCCACAAAATCCACCACATAGGATTTATCGACCATCTCCCCGTTCACGCGGATGCGTTCGCGAAAATCGACGAGGTGAGGCGAGGTGTATAACCCCACTTTATAACCCGCCTGTTGTAAGATAGCAGCAAGCAAGTGCGAAGTTGATCCCTTACCGTTGGTGCCCCCTATGTGAATGGTTTTGTATTTCTGATGCGGATAATCGAAATAAGCATCAAGTGCAAGACTATTGTCCAACCCTTCCTTATATGCTGCGTGACCGATGCGTTGATATTCGGGCAACCGGCTATAGAGATATTGAAGTGTTTCCTCGTAGTTCATTTGTTTAGTTCCACAACGGCAATACCGAATATCTTTTCGAATAGCGCAAGTTCTGCTCCACATAATTTTCGTCGTACGAAATGGTGACATCCGTAACTTTCCCGTTTTTATCGGTAACGAGCTTGTAAACCGGATTCACAAAACCCTTGTACGGAGCAAGATTCAATGCTTCATATCGGGCAAGTACCTCTTTATGAAGAGCAGGGTCTACTTTCACGGCATACGTTTCTACCATTTTTTTGGCTGCATGGTAATCGCCGGTCGATTTGATGCGCTGAATTTCCGACAACAATTGACCGAATCGCTCACGAATTTTCCCATAATCGTTGACCACCACGAAGGTTTTTCCGTCGCGTTGTTTCATCTCTACGGCCTTGTCGGCTTTACTCTGCTCATACACATAACGTGCAATGAGCTGGCGGTTGCGCATGTGCGCCTCTTCGATGTTTTT
>JAAZMQ010000329.1 GCA_012798745.1 Bacteroidales bacterium | reverse complement strand
TCTTTTGCCCCGAAGAACACGATATCGTCCCGAAGGCAAGGGGCGAAGCTGCCATACATGCACCACATGCGGCACAAATGGAGATAAACCCTCTACGAGTAATGTTGCTACTCGAATCTTTACCGGTAGATTTAAATTTTGAAATCATAGGAATAGATTTTTAAGTTGATAGTTCGGTCATCCGGTCAAAGCTGCTCCGGACGAACACAATGCTCTTTTCTCTGATATACCCTCACATAGTCGATTTCGTACTTCATGGGAAAAGCCGACAGTTCAGGTTCTCCCCCATTGGCACCAAGTGCCAAATTCAACAACACATAGTGAGGTTGTTTAAACGGATTGGTATAGTTACCCAATGCACCGTTTACGGTTTCATCCAATGACACTTCGTTCAACAATTCATCATCGAGATACAATCGAATAAAATTTTCATCCCAATCCATCCTCCAGACATGAAATTCCTCACCCCAATTTTTATTTTTTTCAAGAAAATGACGAAAAGGAATAGCTTGAGTTCTCCACTCCGCTTTATACCGCTCATCTGTACCCCACGCCACATTGGCAAATATGTGAGGTACATTGTTTATTCGGTAATATTCCATGATATCGATTTCGCCGCACGAAGGCCATTCCATCGCAGTACCCAACGTCCAAATTGCCGGCCAAGAGCCGCTCGCTAAAGGAATTCGTGCTCGTATTTCAAAACGTCCATATAAAAACTCCTTTTTCCCTGCTGTTTTCAACGAAGAAGAAGTATATTCGATAAACGGTCGCGATTTTCTCCAATCGGTACTCCCCTTCTCGTAAAGGGGATTCGGCCTTTTCTCGTGTCTGCCTTCAATAACAAGCATACCATCCTTGCAATATGCATTATCTTCCTGGTACCACTGCAATTCCTGATTACGCACAAACCCCTTTTCAAAACGCCAATACTCGGGATTCGGTTTTCCGTCTTTGTCAAACTCATCACTCCAGACCAACTCGTATTCTTGAGCGAGCATGCTCATCGATAAAGACAAAAAGATAAAATTACCCAACAAAACAATTTTCGTCAACGTCAATAATTTCATTTTATTTTCTTCTAGTAATTAACGGGATAATCTTTATTGAAATCTGACTTTATTTTATTTCTAATGTGACAATGGATTTTGCCGGCAAGCTTACCGTCAACGTCCCGTCATTGGCAATTTTTGCACCGTTAAAGGCGGTCGGCTTCACCGTATTCGGTTTTTCAAACGTATTGTGGTCGGTCAAATTGTCCGAGGTCAAAATTTCTCCCGACACTTTTTTACCCTTCAATCCCGGCAATTCCACGGTAATCTCCTGACCATTGTCAGCATCCACATTCGACAACGAAATATGGATCACCCCGTTCTTGTCGCGCGAAGCCGTAGCACTGATCATTGGCAAAACGCGGTTTTCACGCACAACCATTTTGTCGCAAATCAAATCGAAAGGCAAATACGTAGCATCCTGATGCACCTTGTACATCCGGAACACATGATAAGTCGGCGTCAACACCATACCCCCCTTGTCGTCCGTCAAAATCATTGCCTGCAACACATTTACCATCTGGGCAATGTTGGCCATCACCACCCGGTCGGTATATTTATGAAAAACATCCAACGTGAGCGAAGCCACAAACGCATCGCGCAGCGTGTTCTGCTGAAACAGATGTCCGCGCACCGTGCCCGGTTCTTCGTCCCACCATGTACCCCATTCATCCACAATCAAACCCACTCTTTTTCGGGGATCGTATTTATCCATGACAGCAATCTGTCTTTGCAGAATCTTCTCCATTTCAAGCGCATTCCCCAATGTTGCGTAATAATCGTCCTTGGTAAATTTTGTTGCCGACCCCTTATTATCCCAACTGTGCACCGTATAATAATGTAACGACAGACCGTTCATGTAGCGACCGGCATTTTTCATCAACACCTCCGTCCAATTATAATCGGAACCACTTGCACCACATGCAATTTTATATAAACGATTATCCCCGTAATTTCTGCAGTACGTTTGATAACGTCTGTATACATCCGAATAATATTCGGGAGTCATATTTCCTCCGCAACCCCAGTTTTCATTACCTACGCCAATATATTTCACCTTCCACGGTTTCTCGCGGCCATTTTTACGGCGCAAATTCGGTATCTCGCTGTCTGCATCCGAAGTCATGTATTCCACCCATTTTGCCAACTCTTCCACCGTTCCACTTCCCACGTTTCCGCTGATGTATGGTTCGCAGCCCAGCATCTCGCACAGGTTCAAAAACTCATGCGTACCAAAGCTGTTATCCTCAATGGTCCCACCCCAATGGGTATTCACAATTTTTGGACGCTGCTCTCTAGGGCCTATTCCGTCCATCCAATGATATTCGTCGGCAAAACATCCTCCCGGCCAACGAAGAACGGGAATCTGCAACTCTTTTAGCGCTTCAAACACATCTTTGCGATAACCATTAACGTTCGGAAGAGAAGAATTTTCTCCTACCCATATCCCTCCATAAATACATCGACCCAGATGCTCGGCAAACTGGCCGTAAATTTCCTTGTGAATCACTTGCTCACCTTTGTCGGGATAGACCCGCATCAACGGCTTCTGCTGCGCAAAGATAGCGACAGAAACCATTAACATTAGACTTAATACACTTGTCTTTCTCATTTTTGTTCGATTTAGTTTTGTATTCATTTCTGTTTTCTATTTGCAGTATTTTTTCAATCGTTCGTATTCTTCTTGGGTTATCTGAACCACCGCGCCGTGTTTTTGATTCGAAAAATTGGTACGTTTCATCACGCCTTCGTCGAAATGACCGATATCAGTAAACGTTTTGAAGTCGGTCATTTCCGTAAAACCGTAAACGAATACGCGGGTAACACCACTTTATTTTCTTTCAACGCAACGTTTTCGGTGATAGGTTTCGCTGTTCTGTCCGCAGGATCTCCGGTTAAAACCGTTTTCTCGACAGGCGAATCTCCGAAATCGAAATTCCGAAACGCAACCGTCGTTTCCACCGGCAACATATTGACCAATTTAACAATATAATCTCCCGTTGCGGTATCTCTTACCACAGAATGAGCTATGCGGGCGCAGGCTTTTTCGTTACTTGTCGAAATTTCAACCGTTGCAGGAATATATTCATCACCTACATTGTTGCCGAAAAGTTTTTGAACCCAATAACCCACCGTCGGCTTCACTTCGGTGTTGTTGAAATAAATCAAATCGGGATTCCACTGCGTATGTCCTTCTTTTGCAAACAGCGGCGCGTAAGAAGCCATCTCCACTACATCGCCGTTGCGTTCAACGTGGCAAAGGTGCAGCGCTTCGGCAAGTGCCGTTTCCACGTTGTTGCGTCTTCCCGGCAAGTGAGCCGCATATTCGCCGAGATATACCTTTGGTTTATTTCGGTCGTATTTATCGTAAAAATCCGAATTATAAATCATCCATGCCGGCGAAACATAATAATGCTCGTCCACCATCGGCACACCCAATTTGGTAGCAAACCGCCAACCTTCATCGTAATCGCTGCCTTCATAAAATGGTCCGGTTGTACCGATCACCGTAATTTCAGGATGTTTTTCTTTAATCGCGTTGAAAATCATCTCGAAACGCTCTTTAAACACCTCACTGATCAAGTCTTCGTTCCCAATACCTATATATTTAAGGTTGAAAGGTGCTGGATGTCCGGCTTGCGCGCGGAGTTTTCCCCATGTAGTCGATTTGTCGCCATTCGCCCATTCAATCAAATCCAATATATCCTGTATGTAAGCATCCATTTCTTCAAGTGGAATACCACCCTGCTGACCGGCCAATCCGTTTTTGCCCTCGCGCGAGTTTTGGCACGGCACACCGGCTGCAAGTATCGGCAAAGGTTCTGCGCCAATATCTTCGCAAAATTGAAAATACTCAAAATATCCCAACCCTTTGGTCTGGTGATAGCCCCAAAGATTAAAATCGGGTTTGCGCTCCTCCAAATTCCCTATCGATTCTTTCCATCGGTATATATTTTCAATGCCGTTTCCGTGCGCCAAACAACCGCCCGGGAAACGCACAAATCGCGGTTTGATATCGGCAATCGCCTGCGCCAAATCGGCACGCAGTCCGTTTTTGCGGTTTTTGAAAGTTTTTTGAGGAAAAAGCGAAAAAAGGTCGCACCTCACCTCTCCTTCCTCTCCATTGGAAGAAGCGGAAGTAGCAACCGACAATTTTGCATTTCCAATGGTCTGATGAGCTGTCAATACCGCCTCGTGTTTTTTCCAGTTTTTAGCATTGATTTTAATGAAAACTTCATTGCTCAAAGCTTTCCCGTCATCATCGATCAATTTGACGAAAATTTTTTCCGGTTTCTTTGCTTTTGCAAACACCGAAAAATCGTATTTTTCGCCTTGCTTAATCGCTATTCCGTCAAAACCCTCGTTAATCAACGTTTGTCCTTTCCCCAAAACCACGTGGTGCAGATTATTGGGATGCAACGGGTCGATAGTATCAATTTTCACCTTACCTCTCCACGCCGTCGTACTGTTCCATTCGCGCCGATCTTTTTCGGAATACTCAAAATCGCGGTTTTGAAGCAATTCGGCATATAATCCACCGTCGGCTGCGTAGTTGATGTCCTCGAAGAAAACACCAATCAGTTTATCGCTGATTTTCTTAGGCTTTCCCGTATCGATCGTCATCGACACTTCCACAGGCTGCAACGCGGCAAAACGCACGGCATCGTCTTTCGCCTGTTCCCCATAAAGCATCCTTTTGTAAGCACTCAACTGAGCCGTTTTAATCAAGTTGTCAATGGTCTGCCAGTCCACTTCGAACACATTCTTATGTGTCGAAAAATCTTCCTTTCCTGTACGATCAATATAATAATCCTGCGGTTTCCAATGGATCAAATCCGGTGAAACCGTCCGGCCGTACACATTTTTATCTGCTTGAAAAACACACTTCCAACGTCCGTCTTCTCTTGTCAGCACCGGGTCATGCATCTTCTTGTGCGACCCCCACGGTCCGTAATCGCTGGTCAAGAAACAATGTTCAATCGTATGCCATTGTTCACCATCGATACTCCACTTAAAATACAAGCCGTTGCGATTTTCAACGGCCAACATTGCCGAATCGGGGGCATCGGCAAAAACCTTTCCCCAACCCAATATCACCAATACCTCGATTAATAGAATTTTAACAAAACACTTCGCGCCCATCCTTATATTTTTTATACCTCTATATTGTTTTATTTATATTGTTCTCATCTTTGCAAAAAATATTTTCTCGACGCAGGATTTTCTTCATCATACATGAAACACCGTTCTATTTTTTCACCTTGAAAAATTTACACAAAACATATGGTTACATGAAACATATCGGCTTTTAGTCGGTATAAACAACCGCTCCACCCAAAGACTGCATCCGGAGCGTCAAATTGCCCTTTTTATCCACGGTCGATTCTCTCAAACCCGCCGTACGGTCGTCCTTGTCATAAAGAATTTTCACCTGTTTCCCGGCCAGCCACGGAAGCGACAACTTCAGCTCCTTCGGTTGATGATCGGCGTGCGTTGCAGCAATATACCAGTTGTCGCCCGCCCTTCGGGCAATCACGCAGAACTTGCCGGGATAACCGTCCACAAAACGCGTTTCATCCCACACCACAGGCACTTTTTTCATGAAATCGAGCACATAATCGGGCTGTTCATCCAGGTTGTTCGGCGTAATGCCGAAATGCTGCAAGGGCGACTGATACAACACCGCCGTTGCCACCTGAAACGCATCCGTCGTCCGACGGTAATTGCCATAACTGTCGTTTTTCGAAAACCGACGGTTAAAAAACACCGGTCCGAAATCCATCGCCGCCACCGCATTGCGTGTAAACGGCAAAATCGTACTCACCAACGCCTCCTTATCGGCAAAATCCTGACTGAAAACCAAATTCTCCGACGCCAGTGTCGCCTCGCTCGTAAAATGATTGGGATACATCCGTTCCCATCCCCGCGGCAACGTCGTGCCGTGAAAGTTGACAAACAACCCGTAATGGTTGGCATCGGTCAATATATCCTCATACAGCTTCATCGTCGTCTGCTTGTCGCCGCCAAAGAAATCCACCTTTATCCCCTTCACCCCCAGCTTCTTCATCCATTCCATTTCTTTCCGCCGGGCAGGAGCCGTATCCATTCTGTGCTTCGGCCCTTGCGGCGCATCGTTCCATGCCCCGTTCGAATTGTACCACAGCAGTACATCCACCCCCTTCTGCTGCGCATAGGCAATCAGCGAAGGCATGTTCTCGTAACCGATCTGTTTATCCCACAACGCATCGACCAGAATGTACTCATACCCCATCACTGCCGCCAAATCGATAAACGTTTGTTGATCTTTGTAATTGCAACTCGCATCCTGCCACAAGATCCAGCTCCATGTGCTGCGTCCGGGTGCAAAGTGCTGTGAAGGCTCGTACTGTGGTTCCACCCCGTTGCATGCCGACGTAGTCTCCACGATCGGCTTCAGCGTTTCGCCCACCGTCAGGGTTTTCCACGACGTAAGCAACGGTAACGCAGCAGTAACGGTAGCGTCGCCTATCCCGCCGTTCTCACCTTTCATCGGGAATTCAACGGTATACAACCCTTCTGCCGTTCCCTCGCTCAACC
>JAAZMQ010000328.1 GCA_012798745.1 Bacteroidales bacterium | reverse complement strand
ACTTCGGCCGTCAACCATCCTCCACGATAATTTATTTCCTTCAATGCCTTCATGACCACAGGCCAGTTGTTGTCGCCTTCAAGAAATTCCACGTTAAAACCTGCCCATAATCCTTTATTGTTCATCAGTTCACGACTGAACTCTTTCGCATGAAGTTTGACTATTCGGAAATTCAGCGTCTTTATCCAATGTTCAGGCCAGCCGTAACGCAAAACGTTTCCGATATCGAAATACCATCCGATCAACGGATGATTGATCTCGTCGATAAAGCGTTTTGCCTCCAACGGACTCAACAGAAAATTGTTCCATACGTTTTCTATACCGATCCGGATGCCGGTTTGTTCAACGTGGGGTATCAATTTACGAATGGAATCCAGTGAAGTGTGGTAGGCTTCTTCATAAGAGACTTTCTCGTTTACTACGCCGGGTACTACCAAAACGGTATCGCCACCGAAATCCTTCACTTCCCGTAACGATTGCGCAATTGAGTCGATGCATTGCTGCCTGATCACCGGATCGGGATCGGAAAGAGGTTTCGACCAGTGATCTTTGTTTACCGCACTCGGAAGTTCGATACCTGAAACAGATTTTGCCTCAAGAATTTCCGACATCGTGAATTCGGTCGGACTGTTCAACTCTATACCGTCAAATCCCAAATCCTTGGCCAACTTGAATTTGTCTGCCAATGATAAATCCTCTTTTATCATTCCCAATCCCAACCCCTTCTTTAGGGTTGCTTTACGGACAGGTTTTTCCCGAAAAATCGAAGCAGAGGCAAAAGGTGCCATTGAAGCGACGCCGGCAATACACGCCGCCGATTTGATAAATTCTTTTCTGTTCATCTTCCTTATTCATTTAAAACGGGTGATGCCGGGAACGGCTACGGGAATATCATAGCGGGTATCCCACGACAAATTTTCGGGAAACAGAACCTCCTCAGAAGCAAGCGCCTCTTCTAAAGTGATAACCTGACCGGTGTAACCCGCCATCCGACCGGCCAAAGCTACCAGATTGGAGCGCGTCATCCATTCCCCGTCATTCAGGGGTTTCCCCGCTCTGATGGAAGCAAACAATTCGTCATGTTCCTGTTGATACATGCTCCTTGCTTCGGATCGTTGGTAAGCATCCGCTTCCGTGAATTTGGTCTCGTCTTCGTACTTCCACGGGGTTCTGCCCTTGATTTCGTGAACCCCCGTCCGGCAATCCACAAGGCATTTCCCTTCCGTACCTACAAATTCGACTCCGTAAGAAGGAGCGGTATCGGACTGCTGACGGCAGAAAAAGTAGGCTTTGGCTCCGTTCGGATACTCGTAACACGTGGCAAAATGATCATAGACGTTGCCGTATTTCTTGTCAACCCTTTTTTGTCTGCCGCCGGTTCCGGTTACCCTCACCGGCATGACGTCTCCCATTGCCCACTGGAGCATATCCAAACTGTGAATAGCTTGCTCGACAATATGATCGCCCGACAGCCAGTTGTAATAAAGCCAGTTGCGCAATTTGTACTCCATATCCGTCCATCCCTGTTGACGATCTTTATACCATAATTCGCCGGTATTGTAAGTCGCCTCGGCCGTAAGAATCTCCCCTATCTGACCGTTCAGTACGCGCTTGAATGTCTCCCGCTTGGGAAGGTGATATCGCCAGCAAAAGCCCGATACCAACGACAGGCGTTTCGTTTCTGCTTCTTTGGCCGCTGCCATAACCCGACGCAGTCCGGGTGCATCAACGGCAAACGGCTTCTCGCAAAAAATATGTTTGCCCGCATTCACCGCTGCCTCCAAATGAAGGGGACGAAAGGCCGGCGGAGCAGCCAACAACACTACGTCCACATCCGAATCGATGAGCTTTTGGTAAGCATCGAGTCCTACGAATTTATGATCGTTGCTTACCTGAACCTTCTCTTTTAATTTCGCTTTAAGTGTCGCATGTGATTGTTCCAAACGATCGGAAAAAGCGTCTGCCATGGCCGATAACACCACATTCGGATCCGCATTCAGCGCCTCTTCGGCAGCTCCCGTTCCTCTTCCTCCGCAACCAATCAGCCCTACCTTCAACGTATCGTTGTGCGATGTCCGAAAAGAACCGGATGCCCACGATAAATCATTCGTAACCGCAGCACCCAGCGTGGCCAAGCCCGCAGTCCTGATAAATTGTCTTCTTGTAAATCCCATAATACTTCGATTTTATATTTTGATGAATAGCTTCCACTTATACAGCAAGTAACAGACAAACCAGTTGAGAAACCAACCTGTGGCCAGAATCGTAACCTCAACAAAAGTCCGCGAGGTCCACCCGAAAAGCAGGTTAATCCATGGACCCGTAAAACTATGAGCAACATCTTCAATGAAGGGATGAAACAGATAAATAAAAATTGAATTCATCCCTACCACCACAGCGAAGGTAGTCCACTGTTTATGACCTTTTAAATCGATAATCCAATACAACAAAGCAAGCGTCAAAATAGCCCACCCGCCGCTGATGAATACGAAAGAACTCGTGCATATCCTCTTGATGACGGGAGAAACAGGGGTCAGAGCATATCCAACAACCAATGCCGACAGTCCTCCCATGATCAGAATTTTCAATTTTTTATTCCCTGAAAATTCTTTCTGCAACAATTGTCCGCATAAGGCTCCCCAAATGGTATGAGCAGCCGTAGGAATGGCATTAAAAGAAGCCCAGTTATCGTGGCTGCCGGGAGCAATGAACCGGTTTACCAAATCACCAAATGTATTACCCTTCACAAAGGGGTCAACCCCTTCCATGGGAAATAACCGATAGAGAACTTCCGTCACCAAAATAAGACCGATTGAAACCGTCAATTGCACGGACCATCGGCTCCGAATCAGCAAAAAGGCAATGAAATAGGTAAATCCTATCTGGGCCAATACATTCTGAAAAGTAAGATTGAAATTTTCGATGCCCGCATCCAATGTAATCCCTAACAGGATCAATATAATGGAACGCTGAGCTGCATGTTTTGTAAGTTCGCTCCACGTTTGACCACGCGACAGCCGTCGCGCAACGGAAAAAGGAATGGCAACACCAACAATGAACATGAAAAACGGTTGAACCAGATCCCAAAGATGGAAACCCTCCCATTCGGGATGCGTAAATTGCTTAAAAACGGCATACGCTATCGTTCCCTCGAATTGGGGACGGGCAAAATAGTGCAAAACACCTCCATTTACTAATAAAAGCATGGTAAATCCCCTGAAAAAATCGAGCGACACCAAACGCCCTTCCTCTCTCTCCTGACGATTATCTTGGGCTTGATTCATATGTTCAATTTTAGTTTAAAAGCACATTAATTTCGATTTATTTTTCGATGAATTCAACTAATACAAATTAATAGTGATGTCATAATATTTAATGTGATCATTAAAAATCTCTAAATTTACTATTTAAAAGTTTTTTCGAAGCAATGCATTCCATTTCTATAACCCATTTGGGCCTACAAATGGGTGCTAAAAGTATTAATTTAAGTGTTTCTGTCAATTTTGCATCAAAAAAACTTTTTACATAATTATAATCCGCTATATCACGTAAATATATAACAACAAGTAATATATCGTTAAATGAACATTCAGCTTCATGCAATAAGGCATCCACATTTTCCATCATCTTTATACACTGTAATTTTATATTACCTTCATGAACAACACGCCCTTCTTTATCAATACTAGCAGTACCACTAATATAAACATTTCTCCTATCCCCAAAATCGATCATTACCCCTCTTTCAAAGGTAACTCCATATTTGTGGGTAGGGCATAGATATTGCTTGGCTTGTAAATACCTAACTTGTTCATTATTGAGGCCTTTGATCGCATATGTATCTAGCATCACCTTTTCACAAGCATATTCAGAGCGCCCTTCAATCCCTGTGCTTGCAATATAATGAGTATCGCTTCTTAAACCGATTTCTTGAAATTTTTCTCTGCGAGCTCTTGCAACATCTTGATAATTTGCATCTATATCTCTTACAAAAAACCATGTACGTAAACAATTTTGAGCTATAGTACAATTTTTTTCTTTTAGTTTATTTTCGTAAGATTCAAGCAAAGAAATAGTCTGATTATATACATTTACCTTGGGATTTCTATCTATTTGATTAAACCTTTCTATAGTATAATAGTGTGAATATCCATTACGATCAAAACCAATAATACCATCATTTTCTACCATTGCATCTGTCTGCATATTCACCCATAAAGCCAATTTGCTGCCATCCAGTAATGGTTGCTCAATAAAACTTATTTCACAGTTTAACAAAGATGATAAATTGAGCACTTTTTCTTTTTGATTAGCAATATCAGTAAGAAAACAGCGGGCAAATACAGGAATAGCATTTGATTTCATATTTAAGCAAGAGGGATCATCAATTACATTTTTTAAAACTTTAAATAGTGATTTCCATTGTTCTTCAAAAGTTCGGTTTAATGACACAACATAAAAAATAATATGATAATCTTTTGTTTTATGAGGGATTTCTAAATTTGAAATTTTCACTTCAACTCCCTCATTTTCAAAATTCTTGATTAAATAATTCATATTTTATCTGCTTAATTCAACTATAGACGTAATATTTATCAATTTAAATAATTCGTTATCAATTAGACATTTTATTATAACAGAATTGTTCTTGCGAATAAAAAATCCGTATATTCATATGGTTATCAATTAAATAAATATTATAAATAACTGTAGCGCAAGTTACGAAAAAAATTTTAAGAAACTAAAATAATCAAAACAAAAAGATTCTCGACCAACATCGAATTCACAAATTAAACAACTTGAAACTTATTGTAAACCGGAAATAAAAGTGAAATGATTCAAGGAAGTTGACTACAGCGATTTTGAGAATATTCACTACTACAAATGTTCCTCAACAAATACATCTTTTTACGGTAAAACATCAACTTTTTTTCCTTCCATATTATATGCTTTTTCAAGTTCTTTTACTGAAAAAAAAACTCTACCATCAACAAATTCGGGAATATTAAATGAATAAAAAGTGTTCGAATAAAATTCAGGGTCCTTTTGAGGAAGCAAGAATGGTTTTTCAGCCCTTCCATTCTCGTCTATCCATGCAAAAAAAGGCATAGTGTACAAACCGTCAACGCGTCGACTACTAAATACTATCCAGCGAGAATTAGAAGACCATGAATGGTAACTTTCCGTATTATCACTGTTAACTTCATGAAGAAACCAATATTTTCCTGTCATTAAATCAAGCAGATAAAGATCTGCTTCTTGATGCCAAATAGAAAAATTACCATAATCTGAAAGAGTAAACAATAAGAATTTACCATCAGGAGAAATTCTTGGAAAACTCACACTTCCATTCGTATCAACAACTCGCACCAAGGTATCAACTTCAGAGCCAAATCTACCTTCCTGTGCATCAAATTCAATCCTACAAAGGTTATATTTTACTTTATCGAATTCAGCGGGCATTTCTTTTGTTCGAGAAGAACAAAAATATAAATACTTCCCATCAGGAGAAAAAGTTGGGAAAGTTTCAAACCAATCAGGAGATATTAATTTATTGTCTATGATTGCCTTGTTCTCATTTGTATCATAAATAACTATATCTGATTTGGAATCAAAAACCTCAATTCGCTTATCTTTAGCTGTATGAAAGACTTGAGCGGTTTGATTTATTGAAAATGCAATGTATCTTCCTTCCGGATGCCAACAAGGATACTGAAAGCCAGAATAAAAATCATCAGGCTTCGAATTAATTTTAATTAACTTCGAATCGTTAGAAATAAAAGTTCCTCCTTTTCCCCCTCGAACATGCAATAGCATTCGTTCATGATCTCTTTCTTTAAATGAATGACAATTCATGCAAGTACCAGGAAAAAGTCTGTTGGTTATTATCTCTTTTTCTTTGAAATTTTCCAACGACCGTTGATAGATTCCCATACTACTCCACACTTGATACCCTGGGGCAATCAAACGGTAAGAAAGATAAGGATCGATACAATCTTTTTTAATAAAAATAGAAAAAGGTCTGAATTTAATCCAACTCTTATCATTCTTAGCATATACAGTTATTTCAATTTTTCCACCTGCATTTTCATGTAATAACTTTTTCCATTGTGATAAATCAAAATCAGCATATCTTTTGTTTTTGGAAGTCAATAAGATATTTTTCCCTTTAACCTCTACATACATCTTTTTAAAACTTCCACTCAATTTAAAATTTAATGGAGCAATATTATAAGGAATTGTCACATTAATATAATCAGGAAATATGACAGGATAGTCAGATACGCTAATAGCATTACTAGGTTTTTTCCCACATGATCCTATCAACAGGATAATAGATATTGTAAAAATAAATCTTTTCATAATTTTTTCTATTCAGGGCATGATGAAAAAGTTATTTGTAATGGTAGTAATACCAAAAAGTATGAGAAAAATCTTTTTTTAACAATTCCCTAGCATTTGGATATTGAGTATAAATAGCGATATAGCGATATAGTCTATCTTTTGTTGCATCTTCAATAGGAAAATTATTATTTTCAACAGCTTCGCGCGATTTTAACGCTAGAACATACAGAACAGCTTCCTGAAATGCTACAGGGAGATATTTATAATGAATATTATATCCCAAATCAACATATTCCATAAACGATGTAATATCTTTATTTAACAAATAATACGACATCAAATATTCATAAGCCATTTTATGTTGGGGACGATCTTGTAGTAAAGCGAGCAAAATCTGATCAATGTTTTCAACTGAAAAAAAATAATCTTGAAGAGGTCTTAATCGTCTCTTTTCCCCCCAATCGGGATGATTATTTATTTTGTCTTCATGATAAAGATAAGTTTCGGCTTCTTTAGCCCAATTTTTATAAAATGGCGTTTTCTTTAGTAATTGAATATATTTATTAGCTAATTCATATTGACCATTGATAATTGCTACATCAGTTAATCTTTTTAAAGAACGTGTCGATTTCCTTAAATCGGGCATCGATTCAGTTGCTTCAAAAACATATTGTTGTGAAACATTCACCAAGCCAATTTGATAATAAGTTTCATTTCCCAACATGGCACTCAACATTTCTCTCTCGTAAGGAAGGAACAATCCCACCTTTCCCATCTGCTCAAACCGAAATAAACGATCGCCTAACTGATTGGTTTTAGCTAGAGCAAGATTCAGGTAATTAACAGCAAAACCATTACGAGGAAGTTTCTTTTTTGCAAGAGAAACAACCTTTTCCCAATTTTCATGTCGTACGTAGTAATCAAATTTTTTAATATATTCAGCCTTTGGATTTGCAAAAAAAATGTAACCTCCATAACCAGCTAAAAACAATAATAATACTTGAACACCATATAAAACGATTTTCTTCGTTTTTTTTATTTCTTCATTGCCAACCCAAAATATTACTATAAGTGCAAAAGGGACAAATAGCCATATGAGCACAACAGGGAAAGGAAAAACAGTAGATATTTTATGAAAATGTTCCGTAATATAAGCCTGTAAAACAGGAACAGGATCAAAATACATACGGTAAAATAAAGGTAAAACAATTGCAATAAGAAAATCAAATAGCAGACACAGCCAAAATATTCCCCTTATAGCAATATCCCTTTTGCGGAATACTACTACCTCATAAACAAAAATGGATAACGTAAACAGTATATAGCTCCCCCCTGCAACGAAATAAATCAGAGGGATCAATAAAATGCCTGCCAAAGATCGAACTTTAAAATTTTTAATGCTTACGTAAAGCAAAACTCCAACCATCGCTATTACAACTGAAATAAGCCCGCTTAAAAGATAGAATTCTTCACTCAAAATGGTGCAATACCAGAGTGAAGGCAAAAAACTTAATAAATAAAAATGATTATCTTTAAAACTTACTTTCTGGAAAAGAAGCCACGTCAGTTGCTGTAAAGCAACAAGCCAAAGCAATAAAACTAAAGGGCCTCCTAGCGGTAAAACATAAAATTGCGTAAAAAATTCTCCAAGATACCTTGCTAAGCCACCCGCAGTACTAACAGATTTAATAAAATAATCGAAGCTGCAGAGAAACAATTGAAGTGGTTCCTGGAAAAACAACATATAAGGAAATCCAAACTGCCAATAGCCAAATACTAACAGACTAAATAAAAGAAGCAAATATTGCTTATAATATTTTTTAAAATGAGAAAATCTCTCGTTTTGCTGGATTTTCATGGGTAAAAAAGTTTTATTTGCTTTTTACTATTATTATACTTTTATTATAAATTAAAATTATTGCATTGAAATAATTTATCTCCCCCCAATAAAAGTCACTTTTTCTGCCGGTTCTTTGAAAATTCTCTCTATATCCGCTACCCCAAAATTCGGTTGAACAGCAAAAAGTTCTGGAATATTAAAAGATTTATAAAAGTAACCATAAAATTCGGGATTTCGTTGAGGAAGAACAAAAGATTTATGCCCTTGCCCCTTTTTGTCAATATATGCGAAATAGGGCATACCGTAAAGTCCATTTTCCCGCTTACTTGCAAAAACAATCCATCTACTATTTGATGACCAACAATGATAAGAATTTGAATATTTCTTATTATTATTATTGACATCTGGCAAGGGATTAATTTCCCCTGTTTTAAGATCAATCAAATTCAATTTTGCTTCTGAATGCCAAATGGGAAAAGTTCCATAATCAAAAACAGTAACCAAAATATATTTCCCATCGGGTGAAACACGAGGCTCACTTACTGTTTTATTATAACGATCTGCTGAAAAAATCGTATCCACCTTCTCCCCAAAAGTACGACTTGCAGTATCAAAATCAACAACACAAAGATTATATTTGAGAAATTTATAATCGTCTGGCAACTTAACGGAGTCAGCAACACAAAAAAACAATCTTTTCCCATCAGCTGAAAATTCCGGAAATGTTTCAAACTTTCCTTCTTGACTGATTGCTTCCCCAGAGAAGATTTCATTACGTTTTAAGTCCAAAATTACCAAATCGGAAGTTGCATCATATACTTCCATCTTTTTATGAGGCACTGAATAAAATGCGGGGACAATAATATTAGTCGAAAATGCAATAAATCTTCCTCTTGGATGCCAACTACCATATACTCCTGCCGAAATCGTTTTATCACTAGTGGTATTAATTTTTCGCAAATGTCCTCTTTCATTGACAATGGTACCACCTCTTTTAGAATGCCTTATATGAAAAAAAGACATCTCCGGGTTTTGCTTGTTTGCCGTATGGCAATTCATACAGGCATTATCCGCCATGTTATTATCAGCTATTACTTTCACTTGAAAATTGGTAACGTTCCTCAAACTAATATTAATCTTATTCCAAACTTCATAGCCTGGTTCAATAAGTCGATAAGTCAACCACGGATCAATGGGTTCATTAGCCACAAACCAGAAAAAAGGTGAATATTTTATCCATTTTCCATCTTTTCTGGCAGCAACTTCAATCCAAATAGTGTCACCCTTATTTTCTTCTAAAAAAACCTTGAAAAAATGGTCTTTAAAAGAAATTTTTCGTCTTCCTTTCACTTGCATTTCACCTTTTGTCCCTTTCAAAGTTGCGATAACTCTATCAAAAGAATCGCTTACCATAAAATTAAGGGGAGCAATATTAGGTGGGATGACGATATCGGTGTAATCAGGATATATAAATGGTTCACAACTAACTTGAATCGCTTTCGAAAAATCAGATTTTGAGCAACAAACACCGACGATCAGCAACAAGCAACTAAAACAAACAGGCAATATTTTATTCTTCTTTTTCCGCTTTTGCATAATGATAATAAAACCAATACGTGTTTTTAAAATTTTTCTCTAATTTTCTTCCTTCACCCTGATAATGCACATACAAGTTATTATATTCTATAAATTTCTTTAGTATAGCTGGTTTAACAGGAATCTGCGACCATAATTCCAGATCGGGTTTATTAATATAATATATAACGAGTGCCTCTTGATACAGTTTTGGTACTCTTACTCGAAGCAATATCTCTCGGAATTGAAAGAATGTATTTGCAAATGCTTCAACTTCCTTTCCTAACAAATGATAGCACAACTTATAATGAAGTGCATCCAAGTTTTCAGGATTTCTCTCCAATAATAATTCAAAAGCCTTAACACAATCATTGGTCTGACGAAGATCCTCTTTTGTTGGCACATTAAGTCTTTTGTCTCTCACCCATGATATGTAGGAAATCTTTTCTTCATCATTATCATTAAGCATCAACAGTAAATTATGAGCCCATTTTTTATGGAATAATGTTTTTTCAAGAATTTTTAAATATTTCTCTGCAATCTTATATTCTTCATTAATTACGTTTACTTGAATCAACCTTCTTAACAATCTTGAACTGTAATGATTCGAAGAAAAAATCATTGCCAGAAGAGCCAGATGCTGCGAAGCATTCACATCTCCTAGATAAAAATAGACTTCATTGGCAAAAATAATCGGCAAATAACTTCCCTTATTACTTATTGGAAGTACCAATCCCTGGGGCCCTGTCTGATGAACATCAAAAAACCTATCGGCTAATTCGCCTCGTGCCGCATGTGCCAAATTGCAATAACAAGCACCCGCACTGCTTTTATATTCATACTTATTTTCAAGCTCATATATCTTATCAATATTCCCAAAATACCATTCAGAATCAAGCGCAAGAAGTTTTTCGAGATTAAGATTTACATGAGTATAACATCCAAAAACAATCAAAATAATAAATGCAACACTAACTAAGCATAAACAAAGTTTAAAATACTGCTGATCCTCTATTTCAGCAAGCAAAATAACAATAAGTAAAGAAAAAAGAGGGGCTAATATCCACCCTAAAGATACCAGTTTATAATCAACAGGATACAAAAAAGCTTGAGATAAAGATATTGCATAATGATACCTAAACATCAACGGTACAAGTAATGAAAAAATTAAAATGAAAACTGTCAGCATTCTTCGCAAGAGAGAAAAATAAGAGTTATTTTTTATTTCATAAATAAAAATCAATATCCCCAAAAAAGAAACAAGACCACCAATCGCCGCATATAAGAAGGGAATCAAAATAAAAATCACAAGAGAACGCCACCATTTTGAAGGTAATAAAGAATATCCCTCAAATAAAAGAAGCATTAGGAGAAAAGATATGAAATAAGTAAGATCTGTATTTACATTAAAAACAAAAATAATGATCAAAATTGTAGGGAATAAAGCATAAAATCCACCCAATGAGCCGTCCGAAAAATTTTGAATTACTTTTTTAATTGAAAAATACAATATTAGAAAAAGCAAGGGAACAATTATTGCTGCCGTACCTCTCAAATAAAAAAACTGGCTAATAAAATCTGCTACTAATTTCGAGAAAAAGGAAGGTTTATTTAAATAACTTAAAATATGCTGCCCATCAAAAGCAAAAAAACTAATCTGTTCTTTCAGAAAAAAATGATATTGATATTTTAATTGAATAAAAACTCCAAGGATAACAGCCATAACAATTCCCGGAATACCTTTTTCACACAGTTTTAGCCAAAAACTATTTTCACTCTTATGATTTATTTGTTTCATCAGTGACTAGTATCAAATTCTGCTTGTTGACCTTTTGATTTTGTTGCCACCTTCGCTATTCGATGAGGTGACACACTAATGGGTTCTTTTATAAGTTCCGGAAGATTAAATGAAAATAAAAAGGAATCATAAAATTCTGGATCTTTCTGGGGTAAAAGAAAGGGTTTGCGAGGAGCACCATTCTGATCTATATATCCTATCCAAACATCCATAAACAAACCATCGCGACGTCTGCTACTAAAAACGACCCAACGTCCATTCGACGACCAGCAATGCCAACTTTCAACATCATTACTATTAAAAGCATCCAATGCTCTCATTTTATGCTCTTTCAAATCATACAAATATAAATCGGCTTCAGGATTATATGCCGGAAAATTTCCATAATCAAGCTGAGTTAACATAATAAACCGTCCATCAGGAGAAACGCGGGGTATAGAAACACTTTTGTTCAACATTTTTGCCGAAATAAGAGTATCTACCTTGTTACCAATTATTCCATTTTGCTCATCAAATGAAACGGAACATAGGCTGTATTTCATTTTCCTTTGATCCTGAGGCAATTCACCAGCAGGTGAACTCACATAATACAACGTTTTACCATTAGGTGAAAAACAAGGAAAAGCTTCAAACGCATCTGGTGAATTTATGAGAGGGGAAGTAAAAAATGAATTTTTTTCAACATCATAAATTACCATATCTGATTTCATGTCTAAAGCATGAGCACGTACTTTCCCCACACCATGGAATATCTGAGTAATTTTATTGATTGAAAAGGCAATATATTTCCCTGAAGGATGCCAATAAGAAAAACCTGCGCTGCCAAACGTTTGGGGTATTTTAGTTTGAATTTTCTTTAAATTATCGTTCGTAAAAATAATTGTCCCACCAAAATTTTCTCTTAAATGCAACAACCATGAATCGGGTTCATTATTTCGAAAAGTATGACAGTTCATACATGTACCTGGCATTATTTCGCTGTTCAATACCAATTTTTCTTTAAAATTACTCAAATCTCGTTCATAAATACCCATTGTATTCCATGTCTGGTAACCCGGCATAATTTTACGATAAACCAACATTCGGTCAATTGAATCTTTTGACACAAAGAAATGAATAGGGTTATATTTTCTCCATTTATCTCCTTTTTTAGAATAAATCGTTATAAAAACCGTGTCGCCCTTGTTTTCACTTAAAATTTTCTTCCATTTTTTTTCAGGAAAATACACTTTCTTTTTACGGAAAGAAAAATTATTTTCTCCTTTCGCTGACGAAATTTTCACGAACAAAGCCTGACAACTATCCATCAATTCAAAATTAAGTGGTGCTATGTTATATGGAACGGTTACTCCATCATAATCTGGAAAAATTTCAGGTGAATGACCAAACTCATAAGCATCTGAAAGTTGAGGAAGTTTATTACAGCCAATAAAAGAAAAAACAATTACCATCAGGGTGAATTTTCTCTTGGTTCGTTTACATCGTTTAAAATAGACCATTTTTCTTTTCAATCTTTAAATTTTAAAAAATGTTTACTTCAACGCTTGTTTTGATAATCTCCAAAGTGAAGATAATACCAATAAGTATCGCCAAACAAATCTTTCATTCTTGATGGATTTTTATTTCCTCCATTTATAAATTCATAAGTATATTCCCGAAATCTTTCCTGAACATTCACACTTATTTCAATAGCATTAAGTGGTAGAAATTTTTGAGAAGTTAAAGTTTGAATATACGCTTTTGCTTCTTGAAAAATAAGAGGGCTCTCACTATAATGAAACGAAGGGTAAATTGACATAAATTTGATAAAACTATCGAAATTCTTCTCCAAAAGATAATACATCATCAAATATTCATATGCCATTTTATTCTCACTGTTTGCTCTTAGCAAATACAACAGCGAAACATGAAACTCTCCCTCATTATAAAAAAAATCTTCTTTCGGCAAACGAGTACATATCTCTTTGAGATTCGGCGAAAGAATCTGATGCGATAAATTCCCCTCTGAAATAGCCCTGAGATAATTATTTGCCCAACTTGAATAATTCAATGTATGGCTCAATAAATTAAGATATTTCTTACTATTTGAAATATTCTCATCGATGATAAATGTTTCTGCTACTCTTTTCACAGCTCTTACAGGAAGTTTGGAATCTACAGTAGATTCAAGGGTTTCCATTGCCATCATCCGTGCAAAATTATTCAACCCAAGATAAAAATAAGGATCGCTTGCCAAAAATGGGGCCATCCCTCGTCGTTTGTAAGAAATTACAAATACCGGTTGAAGTCCTTTTATCTTAAAAAATTCTGAGGTTAAACACCCTTTTTTAGCACATGCAAGATTAACTGCTAATGAAGCCTCATCGTTTTTTGGTACTCCTTCCTTTCTTGCTAACTCAATAATATCATCCCATTTCTCCTGATAAACTAAATTATCAAATTTACGAATTTCCTCTTCTTCTTTATTATTGAAACTATAAAATAATATTACATGAACAATTATCAAGAACGTTCCAATTAAATTTGTCTTTTTTACTGAATATGATATATTCTGCTTTGAGAAAAGAACCGATAAAAAAACAAGAAAAGGTATCGATAACAAGGTCAATATTAATTTTAAGGGAAAGAAAATAGGGACTCTGT
>JAAZMQ010000327.1 GCA_012798745.1 Bacteroidales bacterium | reverse complement strand
GAACGCGATTGCAATTCGTCACGTAAATACTGGCACTTCATAAAAGTAATGGGACGTTCGGCATCGCACATTGCACTGGAATGTGCTTTGCAAACACATCCCAACATCTGCATCATTTCGGAAGAGATAGAAGCAAAAAAATGGTCGCTCGACGATATTGTTGAACACATTGCCGGTATTATAGTAAACCGTGCACAACAAGGACTTAACTTTGGAACAATAATCATTCCTGAAGGATTAATCGAATTTATTCCTGCAATAAAAGACCTCATTGAGGAGCTGAACGATTTTTTTGCTCATTCATCAGACGAATTTAATCTTGTTCGTCGTTCGCAACAACGCGAGTATATTATCAGCAAACTTTCACCGAAAAACGCAAAAGTATATGCTAGCCTTCCCGAAAAAGTAGCCAGACAACTGGCGCTCGATCGTGATCCCCACGGTAATGTACAAGTGTCCATGATACAAACTGAGGAATTGCTATCGCAAATGGTAGGAAGAAAATTAGAAGAATGGACAAAAGAAGGAAAATACAAAGGAAAATTCTCCCCTGTTCATCACTTCTTTGGTTATGAAGGTCGCTCTGCAGCTCCATCAAATTACGATGCCGATTATTGCTTTTCATTGGGATATGCTGCTTCCATGCTCATTGCAGGAGGGAAAACAGGTTATATGGCATCTGTGCGTAATACAACAGCGCCCGCTGATCAATGGGTAGCCGGTGGAATCCCCATAACCATGATGATGAACATGGAACGCCGAAGCGGAAAAATGAAACCGGTGATCAAAAAAGCGTTGGTAGATTTGGAAGGTGTTCCATTCAGATACTTTAAAAGTCAACGAGAAAAATGGGCGATCGAAACGGATTACGTTTATCCCGGCCCCATTCAATATTTTGGTCCTACTGAGGTTTGCGATCAGCCTACCAAAACACTACAACTAGAGCAAAAAGGGATCCAAATGACATTTTTATAAGATAAAAAAAAGCGGGAGAAAAATCTCCCGCTTTTTTTATATATAACATTTAGCCATTAAAACAACACCATTAATAAAAGCGATAACGATAATCCTTTACTGCAAGTTTATCCTTTAATACCTCCATCGATTGCATTTGCAAACGGTAAGCAATTTCCCCATGAATCGTATTTTTCTGTGTTTTTGGATCGTAAGTTTCTGAGCCTTGCGTACGATTATTCACATTTACAACAAATACACCCATATTACCTTTCGCAGGACCCATTAATTTGTTAAGAGGGGCAAAAGCCGAATAAGCATTTAATATAGGTTCAAACCCTAAACCTGCAATATTCCGGGTATTAAAGTTCACAAATCTTACTGTATCGGGCCGCGTATTCATTGACTCGGCATAATCGGCCAAAGAAGTTAAATTTTTAGAGCTCAGGTCAGAAATAACCTTTTCAGCTTTTTTGTCACGAATAAGTTGACTTCGAATTGCAGCTGCTACCTCCGACAAAGGAGCTATTCCCACAGGAATCACGTTATCTAACCGCACAACAATTCGCAAATTTGTCAAATCAAATTTTCTTATGGCTCCTTTTTCTTTTTCATTAAATGCCCACTGAATTACTTGACGCGAACCGGGTATTTGTGCAATAGAAAAATCGGTGGAGGAAATAGTGTAATTAGGAACAACATCATATCCTTTCTCTGTAGCTAACTCAGTAAATTTTTTATCTACATCGGGAAGAGACAAAAATTGATTTAATTCATTATCTACATTGTTCGATGTTCTTTCACTTACCACTACCGGCATATTAATCACTGCCAATTTATATTTTGTCACAGGCTTTGTTTTTTCTTCTACCTGCACAATAATATATTGTCCGGGAACCGATATTTTGGTCACTTCTCCAATTGGCAAGGAAAAAACTGTTTGCACAAACTCTTTTCCAACCGATGCAATATCAATTTCTCTCACCCATCCGGCATCCCCTCCATTGGATTGAGGATTCAATTCGTTAGCTACTTGTGCAAAAGGTTTTCCGCTTTTGATAACAGTGAAAACACTATCAACAAAATTTCTTACCAATGAGTCTTGCTCACTTATGCCGGCCGTTGGTACAACAATCATTCTTAAATGTATTGAATCAGGAGCGACAATTTTATCGATCAGTTTATAAATCTGAAACGAATTCCCTTCACGAACGGGGCCATACATGTCTCCAATATTGGCCGACGAAACAAAGGAAAGTTGACTCTCTGTCAATACATCTGCTGCCACATATACATCTTGATAGGGGATTTCCGAATATTCAGCCACAACTGCTGCAGGATTAGTCGATTCTGCAAGTTTCTTTGCGGCCTCTATTGCCTGTGCTTCTATTTCTGCAAAATCTTCATCACTCGGCGAGATTTCTCGAATAAAATAAGTAATCTTTGCGAGGGGTGCACTCAATTTGAAATTTTTCTTATGTTTCTCATAATATGCACGTATTTCACTTTCTTCAACGGTAACTAATGTATCGGGAATGGTATAGTAATTCTGTACAACATAGGTTAAATCTGCATTTCGTTGCGATAAATCAAATGAAGTTTTAGCCTCCATATCGTTTACCATGACTGCATTTGCTAAAAGTGACCTATATTTTTCTTCAAGACGCTGATATTTGACTAAATTCTCGATAAACAACCACATCGATTTATATTGTTGAACAAGGGCTCGTTCTTCCGGTTGAAGAGATTCTATCGGCGTATTAATAGCCATGAAAAAATTTGCCAAAGCTTCCCTATCATAAATTCCCGTCTTTGGATCTACAAAAAGCGGTAATTGCATGAGAAGGGGGGATATGTTTTCACCATGCACAAGGTCGTTTATTTCTTCTTTTGAAACCGTTAATCCTAGCCTCTTAGACTGATTATCCAGCATGTGTTCTCTGACCATCTGCTGGAAAACCAACTCTTTAATTTGAAGAGAAATATTTTCATCTAAGGAACTCTCGCCGCTCATCAATTTTTGAAAATTTTCCCACTCTGTTACGCGGTTAAAATACTCTTCGGTCGAAAAAGCTTTCCCGCCTACTTCAAAAACTTTATCCTGATATTTGCGGAAAAGGGTACTTCCCGATGTCAATAGATCGCCCAATATAAACGCCAACAAAGCGATACCGATAACCGCTATAAGCAATCCTGCTTTGTTCCTAATCTTTTGTAAAGTAGCCATTGATTACAATCAATATTTAATAAATTTGCTCATTAAAATTCTTCTTTCCAACAAGGGCACGAAGTTAGCAAAAATAAAAGAGATAATCCTTTTTTTTAAAAGAAAAGTATAAATTTGAAATGAAAAACAATTCTTAGTTATCCAAACCTTTATTTACAATCAATCGCACCACCTCTATTTTACGCGTCGAAACTTTTAATATTTTAAAGGTAAATTCACCAATAACAATTGTTTCATATGTTTTAGGGAAACGCTGAATATAATGCAATATTAATCCTGCAACTGTAGTATAATCTTCGGATTCGGGCAAACCCAAACCAAACATTTCGTTGAGTTGGTCAATTTCCATTCTTCCCGAAATCACATATTCATTTTCCTTTTCTTGTTTGGCAAATCGCGACTCTACATCGTATTCGTCTTCAATATCGCCAAATATTTCTTCTACCAAATCCTCCAGAGTTACAATACCCGAAGTGCCGCCAAATTCATCTACCACCACAGCCAGGTTTTTATGTTCCTGCATAAGCTCACTCATAAGCTTGGATGCGAGCATACTATCAGGAACAAAGGAAACCGGAGCTATTTTTTTTGTCCAATCGGGTGGATTACCAAACATTTCCCATATATGAATATAACCAATGATGTCATCAATATTATCTTCATATACCAAAATCCGCGACAATCCTGTTTCGATAAATTTTTCCTTCAATGCATTTATATCGGTATTCCTGCTAACGGCAACAATTTCGGCTCGCGGAACCATACAATCCTTCACTTTGAGAGTGGAAAAATCAAGTGCATTCCGAAATATTTTTACCTCTGAATCCACCTCTGTTTCATCAGGCATTTCTTCAATGCTTTGTTTTACATATAAATCCAAGTCACTCCTGTCTAAAATTCTCTCATCAGACATAACAGTTTTGCATCCAAATATTCCCAACAAAAAACGTGAAACTGCAGTAAAAAATTTGGTTATAGGATAAAGCAATATACAAAAGAAAAAAACAGGAATAACCAAAATTTTTACCCATATATCGGGATTTTTTCCAAAAAATGCTCGTGGAAAAAATTCTCCTGTTAATAAAATAATAATAGTAGCAATTAGAATCAGAATCAGATAATTGAGAACAGGAAAACCGGTAATATACCGGTCAATTAAGGGGTGAAAAATCAAAAAAGTAGAAAAAACAAACAAAACTAATGCGATGAGATTTCCAACCGATAAAACTGCCAAAAACTGACTTGGATGTTCATAAATAGTATTCAGTAAATAATTAAAAGGACCTTTATTTTTTTTATCCAGGGCATAACGAAGTTTATCAGATGAAACAAAAGCCACTTCCATGCCTGAAAAAAAAGCAGACACAGCAAGAAAAATAATCCACCAAACTATTGCCGTTGATGAAATCATAATTACTCCATCACAATATTATCATTGTTATTATTGTTGTTCTGTAAAGTATCAAGGCTAACAGAATCTTCCTTTAAAGGAATACGTCCGTCATGCGGCTTAAATATCCTATACTCTGTCATTTCCTGATTCGATTCAAATCCATATCCTTTCAATTCTGTCTCCCCTTTTTGTATTTCAATATATTTATCAGAATAAATTCTTTGTTGACGTTGATCCCAAAAAAGTTCGTCGCTGAAGAATTTTTCACCCTTCATGTTTTGCGCATTTACATTACCTTTGAGCCTCCACAACTGTTTATTAACATAGTTCCATGCCGTATCGGCAAAAACAACAGCTTCAACATTAAACAAAGAATCAAAACGTTCAAGATAAATACCTTCCGGGAAAAACCAATAGGGTTCTTTTGCTCCGTCAAAAACTTGCCACTTCTTTGTCATCAATTTATAACGAGTAACTCCGGAATCGGAGATCAGTGTAATCACACTGTCGGTGGTCATTGTAGGAACTGAGTCGGGATTAAATATAATATCGACTAGTTCCTCTGTTTTTTTTTGGCACGATGCAACAAAAAGCAACATAACAACTGCAATGAAAACAGTTGTTATGTACAAAATTTTTCTTTTCACCTTTTTTCTATCAAACAAAGCTGTCACTCAATCGAGCAAAAAAGTTATTTGAGTCTAACGATGGTGTTTTCTCCAATCCAGCCGGGGATATAAACAGTATCACCTTCTTTAATTCCCATCATAAATGCAGTTTCAGTATCCATAAAATAAGCAGAATATTTATTGATTAACTCGTTGGCCTCTGCCGCCACACTCGGATCAACAGCTTTGGCTTTTTGTAATTTATCTACCGCTGCACAATATACTAAACCGCGTTTTTCGGGCTCTTGAAAAATGTTCCCTGCAGAAGCAGCATACATTTGCGCGATAAGAATATAGTTTTTACCGTTATTCGGATCATATTCCAATGATTTGTACGCTACTTGCCTTGCTCTAGAATAATTTCCCTGAGCACACAAAACAGCAGCTAAAGTATACAAATATTCGGATGCTTTTTTCTTATCCGATTCCAGTTTAGCTGCTTCTTCATAATACTTAATTGCCGTATCGTAATCTTTATTTTTCAAACTCCGATTTGCTAATCCAATAGCTGCATCTGCCGATGGCTCAAGTTGATAGAGATATTCGGAAGCTGTAAAATAAATATCAGATTCGGTACAACCGACCGACTTTAAAGCAGTAACTACTTCATTTAAAAATCCTTTATTCGTTTTGTTTGGTTCAATCTTATCTGCATAGTATTGGTTAAGTGTCTCACAATCACCTGCACCACTGCTTATAAAACCTTGCACAACTCCATCTTTAACCGCAGCTAAATAATTGACGCTTTCTTCGTCATTTCTTGCCTTAGCATTGGCTATTGCCTGATCTATATATCCTGTAACCATAAAATAGTCTTCTAAATATTGTTCTTTTGTGGAGTTACCTTTTAAGTATTCTGTTAAAGATGCCACCATAAAATAACCATAAGCATCAGGAGGATCCATTTTATCTTTCATGTCAAGAATAGCTTCTTTCAACCATTCGTAGATTACTTTGGAATCGGCTTCATCGCCCATCATTTCCATATAATCGTATGTTTTGTAGGCCAAAATAGTGCCTTTTGGATCTTCATTTCCAAAATATTTAAGTCGAGCGTCATAAACTTCCATTACCTTATCCACTAAGGCTTTTTTCTTGGCCGGATCTGTTTCACGGGCATGCAAAAATTTAAATATACGAGGACCATAAATATAGATATTTTTGCTCGATGCAGGACAGTTTTCATAAACATATTGCCATGGTTCTAATGCATCTTGGTAAACCTCTGCTTTTGCCGCCGTTGACATAAGGCTCAAATTTATCAGACATTTTACACTATCTTCTCCATGTCCATACGGCGCATTGACAGGATCGTAACCTGCTTTTTGCGCCTTAACTCCCACTATTGTTGCTAAAACAAGAAAACCGGATAATACTATT
>JAAZMQ010000326.1 GCA_012798745.1 Bacteroidales bacterium | reverse complement strand
TAAAACCGGGGATGGATGTCTCCGGTTTTTTATTAATTCCTAAGAGTAATTTTGCCGTTCTTTAACCCGTTAACATTTCATGCGCTTTGATTTTATAATTTTTATGTACATTTGAATTCATATTTTCTCATAAAAAGCAAAAATGACGATGCAAAACGATAAAAAAAATATCGCAGAATTTGAAAGAATTTATCTTTCTTTTTATCCGCGATTGAAACGTTTTGCACAAGAATATGTTATCCGTGAAGCCGATGCCGAAAATATTGTTCAGGATGTTTTCCTCGATCTGTGGGAAAGGGGAGCGTTTGTTTCGAGCCATGTCAATTTAACCTCGTATCTTTTCACAAACATTAAAAACAGATGTATCGATTTCCTTCGCCACCGAATTGTTATGCAAAAGGCTGCGAATACGATGCAGGAGGAATATGAATTGGCTTTGCAAATGAAATTGCAATCCCTTGAAGTGTTTGACGAACAGGTTTTTTCGGATACCGAGATCGAAACAGTTATTGCTAATGCCATTCAATCATTGCCTGAGAAATGTCGTCAGATTTTTGTCATGAATAAAATTGAAGGGAAAAAACAAAAAACAATTGCCAACGAACTGAACCTTTCCATTCATACCATTGAAAGTCAAATGGCCATAGCTTACCGAAAGCTTAAAGAGATATTAAAAGATTATCTTCCGTTGTTGTTTTTTCTGCTTATTTAAATAAATTTTTTGATTTTCTTTGGCGGATTTTCACTTGTACTTCGTTATAATAATATAATAAAGACGGAAAAATGGATGACCGCTTGCTGAAATATCTTTTTGGGGAACTCGACGATTCGCAACGATTGCAATTATTGAGAGAAATCAATGATGATGAATCGTTGAGGAGAGAATATATACGGTTGCAAAATATTTTCGCTTTAACCCATCTCGTTGATCATGAAAAAGATGAAGAGGAGGCCCGAAAGAGTTTTCGGCAGTTTGTTCACCGACTTGAGGATAAACGACGAAGAGAATTTATTAAAACAATTGGGAAAATTGCGGCTTTTGCGTTTGTGCTCATTACTTCTACCGTTTTTTTGACGCTTCATTTTGTCCAAAAACCTACTCGCGAAATAGCAACTAACACATTGTATGTTCCGGCGGGTCAAAGGGCGCAGTTAACGCTTGAAGACGGTACCACCGTATGGCTCAATGCCCAATCTATGTTGACTTATCCTTCGCATTTTGCTGGTAAAGAACGTAAAGTCACCCTAACCGGAGAGGCATTTTTCGATGTGGCTAAAAATTCGCGTAAACCTTTTATCGTGGAATCACAAGATATTCGAGTAGAAGTGCTGGGGACACAATTCAACGTGTATAATTATCCTGATGCAGGTTATTTTCAGGCATCTCTTGTTGAGGGTTCGGTAAAGATCTCTTGGAATGGCAACGAATCCGATCATGTTATGTTGAAACCTAGTCAAGAACTTGTCCTGCAAGGAGGAAAAGCATCGATATCCGAAATAACGAATCCGAATCATTTTCTTTGGAAAGACGGTATTTATTGTTTTGAAAATGAACGGTTGCTCGATATCATCGAAAAATTACAACTTTATTACG
>JAAZMQ010000325.1 GCA_012798745.1 Bacteroidales bacterium | reverse complement strand
CCTATTCGAACTTATTTCACGAGCAGAAACATGGCTCACCGAAAATGACTACCCTAATCCGATCATTAAATGGGAAACCGATAAATGGGGTGAAATCCCGGCCGATTTCGGAAGAAAGTAAAATAAAAGCATATTTTAATCTTCCTCTTCATCCGGGTAATAAGGCTTTGGAGGGGGCAAAGTAGGGAATACACGACGCACGTTTTTGGCAATTTCATCGGCAAAAGCCTCCAATCTCATGTTCAACGCATAAGCCGCCTGTTGATAGATATCACGAATATCTACATCGTCTTCATCCGTTTCACAAAACAACGAATTTATTGGAATAAGCGGCAACGAATCTATATTGATTTTTTCTCCGACAGAGAAAAGGAAACCTTCACGTATTAGTCGTTTGGCAAGTTCGGGTTTTCCTCTGAAACCATGAATAATCCATGGCTGAGAAGGATCTGTTTCACGCCGAATTTTTATCAATTCTTCCCACGCTTTCACACAATGAATAATCAACGGTTTCTTAAGGGTTTCGGACAGTTCGATATGTTTTTTAAAGACAGGTATCTGTACCTCAAAAGAAGGCCCCTTCAGTTTATCGAGCCCTGTCTCACCAATTGCCACAATTCGCGGATCGGGAGCTATGTCGATAAGATATTTCATCTGATTATCACTATCTTCAGAATACCAAGGATGAATTCCGCACGAAAAGGCATGGCGCTTGTACGTTTCTTTTGTTACTTCAAATTCTAAAGGATAAACATCGAGGATACACGAGTGATAGGGGTCGTCATTATCCTCTAAAAATACCTGATGAGTGTGCATGTCGTATAATTCCATAGTTAAAGTTCTTATGCTTCCTGTCTGATTTTTTAGCTTTCGGAGCCGGCTCCGGTACAGGATCATAACCCGAGCCACCCCACGGGTTGCAGCTTAAAATACGTTTTGCAGATAGATAAGAACCTTTGAAAGGTCCATGTTTCTTTAATGCTTCTATCGTGTACTGAGAACAAGTGGGTGTGTAACGACAACTGGGAGGGATAAGTGGAGAAATAGCGTACCGATAAAAATAAACCGGTATCAACAAAATCTTCACCAAGATGTTTTTTATCAATTTCAACATTTTCCTCTCTCCTTCAATTGTTTTTCTATCTCTTTCAATGCTTTACGCACACTTTTCGCTATCGTTTCATAATCCGACATTTCATTTTTCAGATAAACAAATGCAATTACTAGCGTTTGATTCTCTCTTAAACAACTCCTGTCGAAAGTATATTTATTTAATCGGTATGCTTCGCGTATCAACCGTTTTATTCGGTTTCGATCTACTGCCGATTTTAGTTTTTTTTTGGGGACACTCACAAAAATCGATACCTGCGATGGTGTTATTCCCGGTTGTTCAACAAAAACTACCCGTAAAGGGTATGCAACAAAGGATTTGCCGTGGGTAAAAAGATGCTCAATTTGTTTAACGGCCCTTACTCTTTCCTCTTTTTTCAAATTAAAACGCTGCCCTTTGTTCATCAGCAATAAATAACATTCCTACGAAAGCAATTATCGCAACAAAGATAATAGTTTTTGTAATTTATCGATATGCTTTCGCAACAATTTATAAAACAATTTTTTTACTGAATCAAAGCTTTTTCTCCACCCCTCTTATCATTTTCCCTGTGCATGCTTTTTTTGATTTTCTTTCAGAAAAAGCTCTAATGCGGCTGCCATAGAAGGCACACCGGGAAGCGGAGCTTCGCAGTCGAGTCTCAATCCGGCTTCTCTCACAGCTTTTGCTGTAGTACTACCAAAACATCCGATGGCCATATCTCCTTGTTCGAAATCGGGGAAATTTTTGAATAACGACGCCACACCGGATGGGCTAAAGAAAATGATCATATCGCAATCCAATTTCTCACCCTCTTCATAATCATTACTTACTGTACGATACATGACACTTTCTGTGTAATTGATTTTCTTCTCGTCAAGAAAACGAGTAATTTCGCCGTTATGCTGATCAGGAACAGGCAGAAGAAATTTTTCTTTAGCATGTTTTGCCAAGTAGGCACTCAATCCTTCAATTTTTCCTGTAGGACTGAAAAATATTTTTCTTTTCCTGTAGACAATATATTTTTGCAAATATAACGCCACCCTCTCAGAGATGCAGAAATATTTCATGGTGTCTGGTACAGTAATCCGCAGCTCTTCACATAGAGAAAAAAAATTATCTACAGCCGTTCTTGACGTAAAAATTATGGCCGTAAAATCTAGAATATTAATACGCTGTTGCCTAAATTCTTTTACAGAAACACGTTCTACCTTTATGAAAGGACGAAATTGTACTTCTACCTGAAATTTTTCCGCTATTTCATAATAAGGAGACTTGTTATCTGCAGGTTCAGGCTGGGAAATAAGTATTTTTTTAACTCTCCGTACACTCATAATGCAATGCTACCTACAACACTAATTAACGAAATTAAGCCCGAATACAACAAGAAATAAGGCAGAATTTCGATGCCGCAAAGATACACAATAAAATAGAAAAAACCTATTTTGTTTTTAACAAAAATGTCAAAAACTGCAATCATGATACCCAGTCGGCTCATAAAAAAAATGGCGAGAAGCAAAACGAAAGCGAACGAAGCTATTTCGGGCAGAAAAATATAAAAAAAAGCGGGAAAAAAACTCAAGATACCTACCAGCTCTACGATCTGTAAATATTTTCCCAACCAATTCTTGATTTTAAGTGGGAAAAAAATAATTCCTAAAAAAGAGTAAATTACATACCGAAAAAAGACAAAAGCGCCCAATGTCAAAAAAACACACAAAAAAAGCAGATTTCTATTTCCCGGTAACATATCAACAATCCCCCGCTCCCAAAAGAGAACAAAATAAACCATGGAAAAAATGAGAAGAGTCTGAAATAACAGAAACATTTCGGCCCATATTTCTCGGACTGTTACCTGCTCTTTATAAACCGATGTCGCACGTTTACGAAAACCCAACAAGTTCTTGAAATCAGCAAAAAGAGTTTTTCTTTCGGATCGGTAAAAAAGTGAAAACAAAAGAAAGCAAAACACAAAAAAAAGGAAAAAAATGCTTCTTTCGTATTGAGGAAAAGTTCTGGGAATACCCGCATATCCTGCATCAACAGATATATACGATACCATCTCTTCCGGTTTAAAAAAAAGCCCCAACGAATCGTTTGGAACAACCTGAAAAGGCGAAAACCGAAACAAAAACGAGTCGGAACCTGTCAAGGTATTGGAAATTGTGTCAATTACCACTTATATGCTTATTTTCCCCAAATTTACAACTCTTTTTTTAGGATAGAAAACAAATCATGAAACACCTATCGTGAATTTTTTTCGGGATACAATAGTTTCAATATCAAATACGTAACATTATTAACTATAAGCCAAATGCGTCTTTTATCATATCTACGTAATCTAGTTTTTCCCAAGTAAAAAGTTCTACTTCGAGTTCAACAGGTTCGGGCATATAACGCGACGAAAAAATCTTTTTCACCAATTGAGGTTCGCGACCAAAATGTCCGTAAGAGGCTGTCTCAAAATAAATGGGATTTCGGAGTTTCAATCGCTCCTCTATTGCTTTCGGGCGCATATCGAACATTTCACTAATTTTTTTCGCTATTTCCGCATCCGACATTTTTACATTGCTTTTCCCATAAGTATTTACATAAATACTCATTGGTTCCGCAATGCCGATAGCATAAGAAATTTGTATAAGCACTTCCGGCGAAACACCTGCCGCGACCAGATTCTTAGCAATATGACGCACTTCATAGGTAGCCGAACGATCTACTTTTGAAGGATCTTTTCCCGAAAAAGCACCGCCTCCGTGAGGCACTTTTCCGCCGTAGGTGTCCACAATTATTTTACGCCCGGTAAGACCGGTATCGGCATGTGGACCTCCCAGAACAAATTTTCCCGTCGGATTTACAAAATATCTGATTTTATTGTCGAATAATCGATAAATGTCTTTTCTAAATTTATATTTTTCGCGAACACGGGGCACAAGAATCGTCATGATATCGTGCTTGATCTTTTCTTGCATAGCCTTATCGGCTTTTTCGGCGGCTTCCGACGATTTGTTTATGGGAAGAATAAATTCATCGTGCTGTGTCGAGATTACAATCGTATCAATACGTAGAGGCGTACCGTCTTCGTCATATTCAATAGTAACCTGCGATTTGGCATCGGGTCTCAGGTAAGGCATCAAATCCGATTCATTCTTGCGGATATAGGCCAGCTCCCGCAACAAAGCATGGCTCAAATCCAACGGAAGCGGCATATAGTTATCCGTTTCGTTGGTAGCATAACCAAACATCATACCCTGATCGCCTGCACCTTGATCCATGGGATCGGTTTTCTTTTCGACTCCACGATTGATGTCTTCCGATTGTTCATGTATGCTCGACAAAACACCACAAGAATTCGCTTCGAACCGATATTCACTTTTTGTATAACCAATCTGGGCAATCGTCCTGCGTGTCACCTCGGCCAAATCAACATAAGCTTTCGATTTTACTTCCCCTGCCAGCACTACCTGACCGGTGGTTACCAATGTTTCGCAAGCTACTTTAGAGTCGGGATCATATGCCAAAAACTCATCAAGCAAAGCATCCGATATCTGGTCGGATACTTTATCGGGGTGTCCTTCAGACACCGATTCAGAAGTAAATAAATAATTCATTTTTTCGTTGTTCTAAAATAAAAATAGTTTTATCAAAAACAACGGAATAAATAAAAACTGAAGCAAACGAGGGAAAAATGCGAAGAATCATTTTAGCATTTTTTTTTGTGGTTGCAAGCAGCTCAAATCTTTCCACATTGTTTTTAACGATGCAAAGTTAATAAGAAAAAACATCGCTAATGGCAGGAGAAGTGTTAAAGTGTATTATAATGACACCATTTGTTCAAAAACTCACCACCCATTTTATTTATCTACAACACTTCCATTTTCTTTAATGTTTCTTCCAGATTCAATTCGGGTGTTACGTGAACAGTTTGAAACCCCAACTTTTCTGCTGCCCGAATATTCTCTGCATTGTCGTCAATAAGAAGCGTTTCCTCCGCTTTTAAGTTATACCGATTCAACAAGACTCGATAAAGGCGCGGATGGGGTTTAACCAGTTTCTCCTCTCCGGAAACAACAATACCATCGAACAGCTCAAAAAAATCGTATTTGCGCTGAGCTACAGGAAGCGTCTCGGCAGACCAATTGGTTAATCCGTATACCTTGTATTTTTCTTTTAATGGTCTAATCAATTTCACATTGTCTTCAAAAAGGCCACCCAGCATTTCTTCCCAACGACCATAATACATTTCTATTTCTTCCTTATATTCAGGATGTTGTTCCTGAAGCTCTCGAGTAGCTTCAGCCAGCGATCGCCCCGCATCTTGAAGAAGATTCCATTCGTATTTACAAACATTTTCCAAAAAGAAATTCATTTCTTCTTCTGTTTCGAATACTTTTCTGTACAAATAGCGGGGATCCCAATCAATAAGCACGCCACCAAAATCGAAAACAATGTTTTTAAGTTCTTGCATAATAATATACCTTTAAAAAATTTCCACAAAGATACGGGATATCGCTCTTCCAACCGTCAATATTACCCCCTCCGATTGTTAAAAAACAAAAATACGCATACGGGAATCGATTATCTTTTATTATTTTTGTCAAGTATTTATCGCTTAAAAAATACTCCATGCGTATCTTGTCGAACCTGAAAAATATTCAGTATAAACATATTGCACTTTTATTCGCTATTTTTCTTTTATTCTCATGCGGAACCGAACGTCAAGCAACATGGAATAGCGAATATGCAACATCAGCGCAAAACGAGGTCGTCAATTACAGCATGCAATACCTCCACAGGCCTTATAAAGCCGGCGGAAAAGGTCCTCATGCATTCGACTGCTCAGGATTCACATCCTATGTGTTTAAAAAATTCGGATACAAATTAGGCGCTAGTTCCGAAGAGCAGGATCGTGAAGTGCCTACAATTCAGCGAAAAGACGAATTACAAATAGGAGATCTGGTTTTCTTCGAAGGACAAAGACGTAATGGAAAAGTCGGCCATGTAGGAATTGTAACCGAAATCAAGTCAAACGGGGCTTTCAAATTTATTCATGCCACCATCAACAATGGCGTTATCATCTCTTCATCAACCGAGCCGTATTATGCTTCTCGTTATTTGAGAGGAGGAAGAATATTGAAAGAAACAACGAAACAACGTGCATCCGTTCCTGCACGCGTACAAAAAAACAATCAAAAGAAAAGGGCATCGATTAAAGCAATAGCAACAGATTCTGCGACGATCATTATTCATAGCCGCCCTTCAGAGCCACTAAAGGAAAAGACAACATCTCAATCGCACAACGAAAAGGAAGTAAAAAGCGACGACAAGTTCGCCGCAGTTTTAACACGACAAACCGCCGTACCTCCTCCCGAAGAAAAATCCTAGCTACTGCACCTTAATTCAACAGGAAGCCATTTTAAACATCATTCCCCTAATTCTTTTTTCATCTTCTTCAACAGCTTATTCAACTTATTCAGTCTTGTAGAAAAATAAATCATATAAATACCTGTCACAAGAAAAGCGATACCCGTCCACACAACAATATTTAACCCTGCGAATATAGGATTCCATAACATGATAAACGAAAAAATCATGCCTAATACGGCAACAAGCATCAACCAGCCCCAATCCATTATGCCGTAGCGTCTCATTTCATAAGCCGAACTAATACCCAAAATGGAATGAAACAGCAACATAAATCCTACATAGAAAGGCAGAGTCACCATAGAAATCGCGGGATTCATGATCAGCAGCAGGCCGATGATTATACTCAAGATACCCAGTGCAAGCGACCATCCCCATGATTTATGTTTATTGGTGAGAGCGAAAATCATTTCGAATACCCCGCTAAGAAAAAAACCCACAGCAAAAACAATAGAAAGCATGAGATACGATTCTAATGGCGTGGTCAAGGTCCAAATTCCTAACACAATCAATAAAATACCCACAATCAAAGGTAGGTACCAATGCTTGATTGCACTTTCAATGGTTTTGTAAATTTTATTTTCCATAACTTGTCCTCCCAATTGTTTTTAAAGTTAAAAATAGAAACAGTTAAAACGATGAAAACGATTTTTATTTTATAAGGATTTCAAACGCCATTTTGTTCATGAAATCAGGCATAAAAAACACTAAGTTCAAAATTGAATGTTCTAAGTTCGAATTAGAAGCGCTGCACGCCGACTGATTGTTTTGCTGTTGTGCCAATTTTTTCATGCCGTGCAAACTTCTGCTTTAAGGTTAAACCGATTTTTTTCTCTTGTCCAAGCCTAGAATTAGGACCGTATCAAATTTTTGCTCCCTGCCGCACATTTGTTTTAAGGTTGAAGAAAATTTTTCCTCCCGTACAAACATCTGTTTTGGGGTTGTACCCGCGTTTTTCTTCTTTCCCGATCCTCAAATTAAGGTTGTGCCCTGGTTTTCCTCCTTACCATACATTTGTTTTGGGGTTGTGGGAATTTTTTGTTTCCGTCTCCCCTTCTGTTTTAAAAACGGGCAAAACTTTTCCTGTTTTCCACATCCTAAAATTAAGGTTGTGCCCTGGTTTTCCTCCTTTTCTGACCTTAATTTTAAGGTTCTGCCACGGTTTTCCCCTGTTTCCGACAACATAATTTAAGCAGTACGACGGCAGTTATTAAATTATGTTGTCATAATAAAGGCCGAACGGCCGTTTTGTT
>JAAZMQ010000039.1 GCA_012798745.1 Bacteroidales bacterium | reverse complement strand
TTCTGCAATCTCATGAAGCGGTTTACGTTTGCTGTTACGCGGATCGGCTTCGTAGTTATCGGCGGGATATCCTAACGGCAGAAGGACAATGGGTTCGAATTCCTCACTCAGATGCAACGCTCCTCTCACTTTCAAGGGATCGAAATTGCACACCCAACATGTTCCCAATCCAAGATCGGTGGCTTTCAGCACCATATGTTCTACAGCAATGGCAACATCGATGTCGCAATGATCTTTTCCGTCGGCAGGACGTTTCCACGAACGGCTGTGATCGCCGCATGCAACAATATATACCGGCGCCCCGGCAAACCATTCGCGGGGATAACTTTCACGAATCGCCTTTTTCATTTCCTCGGAAGTGCATACATAAAATTTCCACGGTTGAAAATTTACAGCCGAAGGAGCCAAACGAGCACTTTCAAGCAATTGGATAATTGCTTCTTTTTCAACAGGCTTTTCGCTGAATTTTCTGATCGATTTTCGCTTGCGTATTACTTCATCAAAATTCATTATTCTTTTGTTTTAAATGGTTATTAAAAAAATTATATCCGTTAAAATTCTTCCTCTATCCGGTAATGATTTCTTTCGGGAGAATTTCGTGAGATGAGTTCGCCCAAAAATCCTCCAAGAAAAAGCATCGTACCGAGAATCATCATGGTTAGGGAAATATAAAAATAGGGCGATTCGGTTACCAATCGGTACGGATTGCCATGATGCATATCGTATAGTTTCGTAGCACCAACTATAATCACAGCCACAAAACCGATAAAAAACATCAGCGTACCCAGTACGCCAAAAAAATGCATGGGTTTTTTGCCGAAGCGGTTCAGAAACCACAAGGTCATCAAATCGAGATAACCGTTAAAAAAACGACTTGCTCCGAATTTGCTTTTGCCGTATTTACGGGGTTGATGTTGTACCGGCTTTTCGCCGATTTTGGTAAAACCTGCACTTTTGACCAATACCGGAATGTACCGGTGCATCTCGTTGTACAGCTCGATATTTTTTACCACATCCTTTCGATATGCTTTGAGTCCGCAATTGAAATCGTGCAGTTTGATTCCCGATACGCATCTTGCCGTTGCATTAAACAACTTGGAGGGCAGGTTTTTGGTCAATATGGAATCGTAACGTTTTTTTTTCCATCCCGACACCAAATCGTACCCTTCTTCCTTAATCATTCGATACAATTCGGGAATCTCATCGGGACTGTCTTGCAAATCGGCATCCATCGTAATTACCACATCCCCTTGGGCTTTTTGAAAAGCGCATTGCAATGCCGGCGATTTTCCATAATTACGACGAAACTTGATTGCATGTATATGTTCCGATTTTTCCTTTAATTCGGTTATGATGTTCCATGAACCGTCGGTACTACCGTCGTCGACAAAAATAATTTCGTACGTAAAATTGTTCTCGTCCATCACGCGTTTGATCCATTCGTATAACTCGCGCAGCGATTCTTCCTCGTTGTAAAGGGGTATAATAACCGAAATATCCATCTATTATTCTCCTGACTGACGATCGTTGTTTTTAAGCGTAAAGCGGTTGGCAAGGGGAACAAGAAACAGCGAAAGAATAAAACCGATCAGCAGATTTCCTATAATCATTCCCACTGTGTAGGAAAACGGCGTTGGAACAGGTTGTTGTTTCAACTTGCCGATCATATTTTGATCAGCCGACATGCTTTCGATCATTGCAAGGGTGTGTTCATAAGTTCTGGAAAGGTATGCCGGATCAATCCATACAATGTGCACAATTACAATGATTGCCTCCAAAAGCGAAGCAAAGAAAAAAAGCATCACCGAGAATTGTATACCGTGCCAAAAACCGATCTTCTCCCTGCCCGCTACAAAATTTCTATAACTGACTAAGAAAAAGAATAATAACAAAGGTGTCCCGATACTCAACAACGTGTTGATATATCCCAAAAAAGGATAACGCGTTGCCGCTATCACAAAAAAATATTTGATTACCCAAAATCCACCAACTACCAATCCTCCGTTCATCGCAAAATTAACCAACTGACTTTTATTTTCGGGCATATGTTCTGTATTTTTTATGATGCAAAAGTAATCAAAATATTTCGTTGTAACTATTCAGCCGGTGTAGGTGTTATCGATTTGGTCTTTTCCTTTACTTTATCCAGGTTGAACAATAGCACAATAAATCCGCCTATCCATACAAACATTCTCACTTCAAGAGGATGTGGAAAAAAAAGGCATAAAATCAAACACAGGGCAATGATTCCCGTCGGCCCCCACACACCGTATTCTTTTCGAATAAAACCCAGCACAACAACTACAGTAATGGCTAGAGCAATCAAAAACTCTAGGGGGATAAAAAAAATATACATGCCCATGAGCACAGACGCAGCCCGTCCTCCCTTAAAATGATAATAAATGGGGAGCCCGTGCCCCAAAACGGCGCCTATTGCCAAACATCCCAAAGCAATGTCGGGGAGTTGAAAATAATGCGAGGCAATCAACATAGGACCCAGCGCTTTCATTGCATCTAAAAGTCCGGCTGCCACTCCCCAAAATTTACTTACGTTTCTGAAAACATTGTAAGCACCGGGGTTAGCGTTACCCAATTCACGGATATTGACGTTTTTCACCCATCGGGTAATTAATTCGGCAAACAAAATTGAGCCGATTAAGTAACCGATAACAAGACAGAGTAAGCATAAAAGAATCGAATTCATCATGTTCCGTTTTTATAAAAGTATAGACACACCATATGCCCCGGGACCACAATAAACCGCATCTACAAGTCCGGCTTTCCCGAGAACAAAATCGTCGCATGGAAGAGCTCTAACTTTTTCCACCAGCTCTTCGGCAACATCCCTGTTTTTTTCACCGTAGCCGCTCAGAAATACGGCACGTTTGATTTTCGATGCCGATTTTTCCTCCATCTTTGTTTTTATCAAATTGATAATCTGATTATTCACTTGCTTAAACGTTCTTCCTTTTCCTAAAGAAGAAACAATGCCTTCCGGATCATCACCCATCATGCCGACTATCGGAATAATATGCAACAAACTGCCCATCAACGACTGAGCCCTCCCTATTCTACCTCCTTTATACAAGTAGTTCAAGTCCGGGAAAATAAAATAACTATACGTATTTTCAACAACTTGTTGGCATAGTTTCTCAATTTCTTCTATACTTAAATCGTCGTTGTTTTTAATGATATCAATGATACCCAAGAGAACACTCCCCACCCCATTAGCGGCTTGCCGGCTATCGACATTAATAATGGGTATGGCATCTTCGTATTGTTTACGTA
>JAAZMQ010000324.1 GCA_012798745.1 Bacteroidales bacterium | reverse complement strand
TGAACGTGAACAAAAACAACAAAAATGCCATTAATTTCTACCAACGAATGGGATTTTATATTGCCAAAGAAGAAGTGATCGATATCGGTAACGGTTTCGTGATGGATGATTATGTTTTCGAAAAACCGCTCGATCATGAATAGTTACCTGAAAAACAGGCTGCAATCTTTTCGATATGCTTTTCGGGGTTTACGGACGCTGTTCGAAGAAACACCAAACGCACGCATTCATTCGGTAATGGCCTTATTGGCTGTTGCGTTGGGCTTTTGGCTGCATATTTCCACTACAGAATGGCTGGCCATTTGCATCGTTATCGGAATGGTGCTGGCGCTTGAAGCCATGAACACTGCCATTGAAATGTTGTCGGATTTTGCATCACAAAGACAAATGCACCCCATGATCAAAAAAGTGAAAGATGCAGCGGCTGCAAGTGTTTTAATAGCGGCCATAGCAGCGCTGGCAGTAGGAATATTGGTATTTCTCCCTAAACTCATCGCCTTAATGTAGCGTACCCTTTCAAAAGAGACCAAGCACAGACATATTCGCAATGAGCAAAAGCGACGATTAAAAGATGATACATTTTCAAAAAGCTGACGCACTTTACGAGGAAACCGAACTGAGGTATATTTTTCGTATATTCGGCTACTATCCTTGCTTAAACGGATCCGAACTTCCGAATTTGACCGGGACATATGAGGTAAAAACCCTTAAAATAACGCCCTTACATCTGCAGCATGTCCGCTCCTCGCGTGACTTGCAACGGTTGTTTCGCTTTATGACGATGAACTTACACCTACAGCATGTTCGCTTCATGCGTTTTTCGCATACCCCGATTTCTGCATCGTTTCGGACGTAAAACTACAGCATGTCCGCTTCAGGCATTTTCTGCATCTTTTCGTACGTAAAAACCGGAGAATATTCGCACTTTATTCGCTCCAAAGCAAGGACAACAGCTTCGGATTTCGCAGGTTGATGATACGTGAAACCCACATGCTCACTGCATAAACCGTCTGATTGTCGTGCATATTTGGCGCAAAGCTGATGCAAGCGTGGAGCGAGGAAGGAGCGGACTTGATATGGAGAAGCTACGGCGTTGTACGGAGATTTTGCAGCCTTGGTGCAGAGAGTATACCGCCCTGATTTTCCCCTTTTCTGTTAAATTTGCGAATTAAAATTCAGTTTACCTAAAATTGAGTTTTACAAACAATTTCTGTAATATTGCACTTACGTTGCTGGTTGACTCTACCGAAAAATCATTGCGGAAAAATATTTGTTCCAAAACACAAATTTTTTTACCTTTGCATCTCGAAAAATTGTCCTATGGTGTAATGGTAGCACAACAGATTCTGGATCTGTTTGTCTTGGTTCGAATCCAGGTGGGACAGCAACTTACAAAAGCAAATAGTTTATTTTCAACTGTTTGCTTTTGTTGTTTATATGGTATCACCCGAATAATCACCTTAATTTTAAGGTGAGGATAGCATAAATAAGAAGGTTTTGCATCAAAAAATTACCCTATGACAAAACAATGGGGCTATCAAAAAAGATGTTTTTGGTGTGTTGAAACTACCTTCGGGAATTAATTCTGGCGTTTTTCCCTTTATTCCTTTTTCTTCGCCAGAGATATCATTTCCCTTTTCCGCTCCTGCGTCAACGGTTTCGTCTCCTGTTTCAGGAGTTCGTTGTATTTCTTCATCTCCTGTTCGTTCATCGGACAGTAAAGCCGTACCGGTTGTCCGTTCTCGTCCTCGCTGTAAATTGTTAGAATTGTATGTATGTCTTCAAACTAAAGTTTACCACTGCAAGTTTAGTTAATTTATTTTTAATAGATTGGTTTTAGGATATTTTTCTTTTCAAAACCCTCTTTTTTTTTGTGTGAGGGCGTTCGAAAAGAAAAATATTAGTGGTACGTGCATGACGCATTTTATACTGTTCGTAAATCTTTCTCCTTAAAAGCATCGACTCCTTTTTTATTTGTTTTCTTATTGTTAAAATCTTCTCTCCTCTGCCCAAATAAACATCAGCAGGCGGAAGGTTATCAAGAGATTCGTGATAACGTTCGTTGTTGTAGTAATCCACAAACCGGGTAATCACAGCTTTCAACTCATCGGGACAATAATAATTCTGTAGTTTCACCACATTCTTCATCGATCTGTGGTATCTTTCAATTTTTCCCTGCGTTTGAGGATGCAGCGGTTTTTCCGTGTATCTGATCCATGCAATAGGTATCCTTGAGATACTCTTCCAGACTTTTGGATATGTAGCAGGGGCCGTTGTCTGA